>JBAVPP010000113.1:0-2534 GCA_049693175.1 Gallionella sp.
CCTGTACCCAAAGGTGCGCAACCGCACTTCGCGCAAAAATGATGGCTAATGGTTTTCTTGCCGAATTGATAAGTGGACAGATTGCTTTCCGGCGTGTTGAAACGCACTTGGCTGCGCGGCACGAACCAGCGCAACGCGCCCAGCCTATGGCATAGCGAGCAGTTGCAGGATTTCACGCTATGCAAATCGCCTTCCACTTCAAACGAGATATGACCGCAATGGCAGCTACCCTGATAAATCATGTCGTACTCCTTTTTGCTGCTGTTTAGACGCGCTTAAATACCAAGTCCCACACCCCGTGACCCAGATTCAAGCCGCGTTTTTCAAACTTGGTCAACGGGCGATAATCGGGGCGGGGTGCGTAGTCGCTGGCGGTATTTTGCAATTGCGATTCCTCGCTCAACACATGCAAAACTTGTTCGGCATAATCTTGCCAATCGGTCGCGACATGGAGGTAGCCATTGGGCTTTATTTTTTTTACAAGGTCGGTGATGAAGGGCGTTTGAATCAAGCGGCGTTTGTTGTGGCGTGCCTTGTGCCAAGGGTCGGGAAAGAAAATGTGCACGCCATCCAGCGAACCATCGTCCACCATGTCGCGCAGCACTTCCACCGCGTCGTGCTGGATGATGCGGATGTTGGAAATATTTTGCGCGTCTATCAATTTCAGCAAATTTCCCACGCCCGGCGTATGCACTTCCAGACACAAAT
This sequence comes from Gallionella sp., assembly GCA_049693175.1. Classification (GTDB taxonomy): domain Bacteria; phylum Pseudomonadota; class Gammaproteobacteria; order Burkholderiales; family Gallionellaceae; genus Gallionella. The sequence goes on from JBAVPP010000113.1 coordinate 709, forward strand.
AATCATTTTCAGGATGCGCCAGCGCGATGGTCGCGGTGCTGTCGCCCATGCCGAAACCAATCTCCAGAATCTTGGGTGTGTCGCGTCCGAAAGTCTGATGGAGGTCTAGTTTTTGCGCGGCATATTGGATGCCGAAACGCGGCAATAAAGTTTCAACGGCGCGATTTTGTGCCGGCGAGACGCGACCTTGGCGGCGTACGAAGCTACGGATGTGGCGGGGGGTAAGAATTTCGTTCATTAAAAAAATTCCAAAAATATGGCGGGAAAACCCGCCGTCATAGCGCGCCGAACTCGGCGATATTAAAAATGCGCGCCAGTTTGCAAACTCACTGCCATTTCGCTTTTATTCGCGGCGGCAATCGACAAATCCAGATGCAGACCGAAAGGCGAAACAGCGAATCCAATCGAAGGTAAATTGGGATAGTTATCCAGTAAATCGTGGCGGTAGCCTATACGAATCTGCGCCCAACGCCAAGCATCGAATTCCGCACCCAAGCGCAGATATTGCGCATCCTTGCTAAGGCCGACGATCATAGGCTTATTGGGTATCGCATCGCAGTCTATGGCGGCATTGAATAGATGGGTTGAATAACTTGCTGCAACAGTTGCTTGCGGGTTGATCTGGATGCCGTTGCCCAGTGCGGTAGTAAAGTTGGCGGGCAGTATATTTTTTAATGCCAGCCCCGTTTTTATTCTGGTATCGTCATCCAATTCGTAGACCTCCGCCGCACCCATATCCAGATTAAAAGCATTGAAATCTTGCTTGCCGTTATTCAGTGCAATATGGGTGCTGCTTTGCGCCGCCGCAACGTAATCATAGCTGGAAAATTGGGTGAATTTTGGCGTGATTCCTACATCTAATCCGAGCAAGTCATCAAAGTGATGCGCAGCGGCGAAGCCGAAGTCTTTTGCGATTACGCCACGCACCAAGAGTTGCGATTGTAGTCCCGTGACTTGTCCGTTTGGTGCGGCCGCCGATGCGGCAGTACAGGCACTGACTCCCGCCAAAGTTGTGGTATTGCACGCGGCAAGTTTTTGCGTCAGATTAGCGAGTGTGGCTTGATCGTTCGTGGCGTAGTTAAACTGTCCGGCAATTTCGGCGCGCCCATCGACATAAAGTGAAAATGCAAAGTCCTTTCCGGGTAGTGCGAATGCCACGCCACCGAACCCGTTGCCCGTTAATATTTTGTGATTGATGGTCACCAAACTATTGTTGAATGCGGTCAGCGCAACACCGGCTGCTTTAGCATTGGCAATGTTGTTGTTAGCGTTGAACGTGTTCATCGCATTGGTCAGCAGGCTGGCATCGGTGCCGAGTTGCGAGGTGTCGTTGCGCAAATTGCTCGGGTCTAACAGGCGTAATGCAACAATGGGGGATGCCAGTGCGACGCGCGCTGTTTCGGTTGTGGTCGCCAGTATGGCGGGGTTATGAAACACGGCATTGCTCATGTCTGCGTTGGCCACACCGGTGCCACCCATTGCCAGTGAGCGCGGATCAAAGGTCGCATCTTGCGCATAGGTCGCGCCACACATTAAACACAGTATCAGCCCGGAAATTTTACGAAATTTTGGGCGCGTGTCGGGTCTGAAGATAGACGCAAAATCGTATGATTTTATTGCCAATAAACGCGTTGGGTGGTGCTGAATAAATGCCTGCATGAGTCCATCCTCTTAGATGTTTTCATGGCGACCCCGCTATCTTATCCAAAGGATAAAGACCGGAAGCTTTGCGTCACCCGATCACTCGGATTTTGCCCCATGTTGCTGCCGCGCACCTTACTCACTTCGGGCAAAAAATCAAAGCCAGCTAATCTGAATAAATCCGC
>JBAVPP010000114.1:0-2706 GCA_049693175.1 Gallionella sp.
CTCACACTTTGCATTACGGCATGGGCGTGTTCGAAGGCGTGCGCGCTTACAAAGCCGCCAAAGGCACGGCGATTTTCCGTTTGCAGGAACACACTGACCGCTTATTTAATTCGGCGCACATTTTCCAAATGAAAATGCCGTTCGACAAAGCCACCATCATGGAAGCGCATCGCGAAGTCGTGCGTTCCAACAAACTCGAATCTTGCTACATCCGCCCGATTTGTTTTTACGGTTCGGAAGCGATGGGCATCGCGGCGAAAACTTTGTCGACGCACGTCGCCGTTGCCGCTTGGCCGTGGGGCGCGTATTTGGGCGAGGAAGGGATGCGCAAAGGCATACGCATCAAGACTTCCAGCTTCACCCGTCATCACGTCAACGTGAATATGTGCCGCGCAAAATCGGTGACGACTTATGCGAACTCCATCTTGGCGCATCAAGAAGTGGCCAACGACGGTTACGACGAAGCTCTTCTGTTGGATGTGGATGGTTGTGTGGCGGAAGGCGCGGGCGAAAATATTTTCATCGTGAAAAAAGGCAAGTTGTACACGCCCGATTTGACTTCGTGTTTGGAAGGCATCACGCGCGATTCGGTGATTATTCTGGCGAAAGAATTAGGCATAGAAGTCATCGAAAAGCGCATCACGCGCGACGAAATTTATTGCGCGGATGAAGCCTTTTTCACCGGTACGGCAGCCGAAGTCACGCCCATACGCGAACTCGACCAGCGCGTCATCGGCATCGGTTCGCGCGGTCCGATTACCGAAAAATTGCAACAGGCGTTTTTCGATTGCGTGGCGGGCAAACACCCGCAACATCAAGACTGGCTGGACTACGTTTAAGCAAAAGCAATTGGCCACAGAGAGCACAGAGTACACAGAGAATTTTTTAGCCGCTCACATTTTGCTTTAGTTTTTCTCTGTGGTCGCTGTGTTCTCTGTGGCAAAATTTCAGTTTTATAGGAGAATTTTGTGAGCGAACAAACCATCACCCAGCGTTATATGGAAGTGACTGCCAGCGACTTGCCGCTGTCGTGTCCGATGCCGAGCATGAGCGTTTGGAACGCGCATCCCAAAGTGGTGATCCCGCTGAATCACGGCGGCGAAGCACGTTGCCCGTATTGCGGCACGCTGTATAAATTCAAGGGCGAATTGCCCAAAGGCCATCATTAAACAACCGGTCGCCATGCGCTTGCATCGTGACCGGTTTTATTTCGTTCGTCATGTATAAAATCCTAGTGGTCGCGCCCAGTTGGGTCGGTGATGCCATGCTCATGCAACCCATGCTGGCACGCCTCAAACAGCGACATAGCGGTTGCCGCATCGACGTGCTCGCGCCGCCCTGGACGGCAGGTTTATTGCACGCGCTACCCGAAGTCGATAGCGTCATCACCAACCCGTTTGGACACGGCGCGTTGCAACTCAAAGCGCGTTATAAACTCGGTTGCGAATTGCGCGCCGCACAATACGATCAAGCCATCGTGCTGCCCAATTCGCTGAAGTCCGCGCTGGTCACTTTCTTCGCGCGTATTCCTTTGCGCACCGGCTTTGTCGGCGAGTCGCGCTATGGTTTATTGAACGATGCGCGCAAGCTGGACAAAACAGTATTACCGTTTATGGTGGAACGCTTCGCCTATCTCGCGGAAGAAAAAAACGGCGTGATTCCGCGCCCATTGCAAGATCCAAAATTACAGATTTCCGACGCGCAACGCGAAACGACCTTGCAAAAACTCGCGCTGAATTTAACGCAACCGGTCGCGGTATTTTGTCCCGGTGCGGAATACGGTCCGGCGAAACGCTGGCCGGAAAATTACTATGCCGAGCTTGCCGCGCGCTTTCAAAAATCGGGCTATGCGGTATGGTTAATCGGCTCAAATAAAGACCAGATCGTCGCGGAAAAAATCAATGAATTAAGCGGCGGCGTGTGCGTTAATTTATGCGGAAAAACCAATCTCGCCGACGCGTTGGCGTTGCTGTCTTGCGCGAATATCGTGGTGAGCAACGACTCCGGGCTGATGCATCTCGCCGCCGCGCAAGACAAGCCGCTACTGGCTTTGTTTGGTTCTAGCAGTCCGCAATTCACGCCGCCTTTATCGAAAAATGCGCGCGTGATCAAAATCGAAATTGCGTGCAGTCCGTGCTTCAAGCGCGAGTGTCCGCTGGGACATTTCAATTGCATGATGCAACTCACGCCTGACAGTGTGTGGCAACAGTTTGAACAATTGGGTGACGCGCAAACCGCGCCGTTTTCAGATCTGCCAATCTAGAATGCCGGGCAATGGCGCGGTTATTTTCCATAACGAATATTGATTTTTCCCCGCATGTTTGGCGGCATACATCGCAGCGTCCGCACAACTCATCAGCTTCTCAATACTCTTGCCGTCGTCGGGATAACGACTGATGCCGATACTGGCGGTGACATGTGCCTGCACACCGCCCAGATCATAAGGCAAGGCGATACGCGCAATAATTTTTTGCGCGACATTCTGCAAGTCCTCGAGTACGAAAATATTGCGCAACAACACCATGAATTCATCGCCGCCCAGACGCGACACGGTATCGCCTTCGCGCACACATTCGCGCAAACACTCCGCCACCGTCTTCAATAATTGATCGCCCGCCGCATGTCCATAGGTGTCGTTTATTTCTTTGAAACCGTCCAGATCGACAAACAACAGGGAGAATTGCGCCTGATCCCGCTTGGCATGAC
>JBAVPP010000115.1:0-9210 GCA_049693175.1 Gallionella sp.
GTTAAACATACGGATAATGTTCAGGTCGCGGTGGAATTGATGCGCGATCGTGATATAGGAGCCGTGATGGTTCTTGACGGAAAAAAACTAATTGGCATTTTTACCGAGCGTGACTGCCTACATAAAATTACGGCACTTGGGCGAAAACCTCAAGAGGTTCTGGTGAGTGAGGTAATGACAAGAAAGGTGCGTTTCGTTACTCAGGATATGGATGTTTCACAGGGGCTCGCACTTATGACGGAACGTTTTTTACGCCATTTGCCTGTGCTTGATGAACAGGAGAATATCCTAGGCATCGTTTCGATTGGAGATTTAGTCAAAGCTAAAATTTCTGATCAAAGTTTCATCATCGAACAGATGGAACGATATATCGCTACCTGAGTAGCTTTTTGTTCCATCACATTCGACTAAGAGACAGGTCGACGGGACAGTAAGACGGTAAAAACATCGTATTTAGTCCGGCTACCACCCAATCGCGGGCAATGAAAAATCCAGATAACTGGTTAAAGTTACTGGATTAATTTGGTCAGCGTGAGAAGATTCGAACTTCCGACCCCTACCACCCCAAGGTAGTGCGCTACCAGGCTGCGCTACACGCTGAAGTATAGAATTATAGCAGAGCGCATGTGCCATGCGGCGCGAATTTTGTGCGGCGCGCAAAGATATTTGTGTCGTCGCGCAATGCGTTAAACAGCACCCAACAGATGTTTATGCACTCGCCAACAACACGTCGCGCACCGGTTTGAAACTGCGTCGGTGCACATCGGAAACGCCGTGTGCGCGCAACGCGGCAATATGCGCGGCGGTGGGATAACCTTTGTGCGCGGCAAAACCATATTGCGGATATTGCACATGCAACTCCAGCATCAGTGCGTCACGTGCGGTCTTCGCTAAAATCGACGCGGCGGAGATGGCGGCAACTTTGCTGTCGCCTTTGATGATAGCCTGACTGCTAATCCCTGTTTGCGGGCAATACAAACCATCGACCAAAACTTGTTGCGGCCGAATCACAAGCGACATAACGGCACGACGCATCGCCAACAGCGTCGCTTGCAGAATATTCAATTCGTCGATTTCTTTCACGCTCGCATACGCGATCGACCACGCCAGCGCGTGTTCACGTATTTGAGGCGCGAGTAAATCACGTTTCTTCTCGGAAAGTTTTTTTGAGTCCGCCAAGCCCGCGATAGGATGTGCGGGATCCAATATCACCGCTGCCGCGCTGACCGGGCCAGCGAGCGGACCGCGTCCGGCTTCATCCACACCGCAGACCCACACGAATTCCATCACGCCGTTTTCAGGTAAGGCAAGATGGCCGCCGCCGCTTTTTGCGCGGTATTCTGACGCAAACTGTGATGCAGTTCGGTGAAGGTATCTTCAAGTTCGGCGACGGCATTTTTATCGTTGAGCAGATTGAGCATGGCTTGCGCAAGGTTTTGCGCAGTCGCATCTTCTTGCAACAACTCCGGCACGACAAAACGTCCGCACAACACATTCGGTAGTCCCACATAAGGCAGATAACCTTTACCCTTCATCAACCGGTAAGACAGTGCCGGCAGGCGATAAGTAATCACCATGGGACGTTTGAGCAAGGCGCACTCCAGCGTCGCCGTGCCGGATGCGACCAGCACCATATCGGCGGCAATCATGGCATCTTGCGCGTGACCAAACAGCAGTGTCAGCGGCAATTGTTCGCCGTTGCAATCGTACAGGGCTTGCTCGAAAATTTTGCGCGTCTCACGGCTCACCAGCGGCACTAAAAAACGCGCGTCGGGTAGACTTTGCAAAATTAATTTTGCGGTTTCGATATAGGTTTTCGCCAAATTTTTCACTTCGCCTTGGCGACTGCCCGGCAATAAAGCGAACACTTGGGTGGCAAGCGGAATCCGCATAATCTCACGCATTTCGCCGCGCTTCGGCATGTCCGGCAACATGTCCGCCAGCGGATGACCGACAAATGTAACCGGCACTCCGGCATCCTGATAGAGCTTGGGTTCGTTCGGAAACAGACACAATATGTGCGACACGGCGCGCTTGATTTTGTGGATGCGTTCACCGCGCCACGCCCATATCGACGGACTCACATAATGAACCGTGGGTATGCCATTTTGTTTGAGCACGACTTCCAGATCAAGATTGAAATCCGGCGCGTCGATACCGATGAATATATCCGGTTTATGCGCCAGCCAATGCGCGCGCAATTTATTGCGTATGCCGACTATCTCGCGGTAATGCAGCAACGCGTCCACATAGCCGTTGACCGCCAGCTTTTCCATGGGGAACATCACTTGCAACCCTGCGGACTGCATCTTGGGACCGCCGATGCCGACGAACTCAAGATCGGGGCGCGCGGCTTTTAGTGCGGCGATCAAATGACTGCCCAACAAGTCACCCGATGCTTCGCCCGCGACCATGGCTATAACGATTTTTCCTTGCATTGAACTTGCCTTAGCGAACGATGCCGCGTTGTGAGCTGGCGAGAAAATCGACCAACAGTTGTAACTCGGCGTGTTCACCGACTTGTTCTTGAAGCGCGACCTTGGCCTCATCAAAACTCAAACCGGATTTGTATAAAATCTTGTAAGCATTTTTGATTGCCGCGATAGATGCGGCACTGTAGCCGCGCCGCTTCAGACCCTCAGAATTGATGCCATGCGCCTGCACCGGATTGCCCGCAACCGTCACGTAAGGCGGCACATCTTGGGTCAGGCGCGATTGGAATCCCGTCATGGCGTGCGCTCCGATACGCACAAACTGGTGCACACCGGATAGCCCGCCGATAATCACCCAATCCTCCACATGCACATGCCCCGCCAAGGTTGCACCATTCGCCATGATGGTATGGCTGCCAACCTGGCAATCATGCGCGATATGCACGTATGCCATGATCCAATTGTCATTGCCGACACGCGTCACGCCCACATCCTGTGCCGTGCCCACGTTGAACGTGCAGAACTCGCGTATGGTGTTGTTATCCCCGATCTCCAAACGTGTCGGTTCGCCCGCATATTTTTTATCCTGCGGAATCTCGCCCAGAGAACAGAACTGAAACACATGGTTGTTTTTACCGATACGGGTGTGACCATTGATCACCACATGCGGGCCGATTACCGTGCCACTGCCGATCTCGACATGTTCGCCGATAAGGCTATACGCACCGATTTCGACATCGCTGGCGATGTTTGCATTGGGATGAACGATGGCAGTCTGATGAATCATGCTGTCCTTACTCCACCGTTTTAGAAGTACACATCAACTCTGCTTCGGCGACCAATTGTCCGTCCACTTCCGCGACCGCTTTGAACTTGAACAAGCCGCGCATACTGCGCAACAAAGTCACTTTGAAAATAATCTGGTCACCGGCGGTAACCGGTTTCTTGAAGCGCGCGCCATCAATGCCGGCAAAGTAATACACCGATTTTTTTTCCGGATCGGACACCATGGATTTGAACGACAGCAGCGCGGCAACTTGCGCCATCGCCTCAATGATTAGCACGCCCGGCATGACCGGATGATGCGGATAATGACCGGGGAAAAATGGCTCGTTAATCGTGACATTTTTCAACGCCACAATCTCTTTGCCGGGATCGATAGATAACACTCTGTCCACCAATAAAAACGGGTAACGGTGCGGCAGTGTTTCAAGAATTTCGTGGATATTCATTTGCACGCTCATGATGTGCTTCCCTTCAATAATTTTACTTCTTGTTCCAATGTTTTAAGGCGGTGCACCAACTCGTCCAAATGGCGCAAATGCACGGCATTTTTACGCCATTCCTCCGTCTTGGTAAACGGATAAATCGCCGCATACGAACCGGCCTCACGTATCGATTTTCCAATCAGCGAAAACGAGGCGATTTCAACATAATCGGCAATTTGCAAATGCCCCAAAATGCCCGCGCTGCCACCGATGCGGCAATACTTGCCTATGGTCGCGCTGCCCGCAATGCCCACACATCCGGCGATGGCGGTATGCGCGCCGATGCGCACGTTATGCGCAATCTGAATCTGGTTATCCAGCTTCACACCTTCTTCGATAATCGTGTCCGCCAACGCGCCGCGATCGATGGTGGTATTCGCGCCGATCTCGACATCATTGCCGATGACCACGCGCCCGATTTGCGGAATCTTGGTCCAATGGTCGCCGTCGATGGCAAAACCAAAACCATCCGCGCCTATCACCACGCCCGAATGCGCAATCAAACGCTCGCCGAGCACGCAATTGTGATACACCACCACGCGCGGATACAACCTGGCATGACTGCCGATCACCGTGCCCGCGCCGATCACACAACCCTCGCCTATCACACAGTGCGCGCCTATCACCGCACGCGCACCGATAACCGCCGTGGCTGCGATACTCGCCGTCGCATCAACCTGCGCACTCGCGTCCACCACGGCAGCGGGATGTATGCCTGCCGCGATGTCGGGCGGCGGATTCAGCAGCGCGGACACTTTGGCAAAATAGGCGTAAGGATTATCGGAAATAATGCGCGGCAAATCGGTCGCATCCGCGTCGGCTTCGGACAAAATCAGCGCGCCCGCACGGGTCTGCTCAAGTTGCGCGCGATATTTACTGTTGGTCAAAAAGCTAATCTGATTTTTGGTCGCACTATCCAGCGTGGCAATTTGCGTAATGAGTACACTGCCGTCGCCCAGCACACGCCCGCCCAATTCGGCTGCGATTTGATCTAATCGGCAGGATTTCATACGCTGCGTCATATCCGCTTATTTCGCTTCTTTGTCATCCGCGCCATCGGTGGCAAGATATTTGATGACTTTGTCGGTAATGTCGATTTTGGGATTGCGATAAACCGCTTCTTGCAGAATCAAATCATATTTTTCCGTATTGGCAATCTGCTGTATCGCCTTGTTCGCTTTATCCAACACGGCTGCCAACTCTTCATTTTTGCGCAGATTCAAATCTTCGCGGAACTCGCGTTGCAGGCGTTGCAGATTCACGTTGATGCCCGTCAACTCACGTTCTTTATTACGGTGATCGGCATCGGATAATTTTGAATTTTCTTTTTCCAAAACAGCCTGCAAATCTTTGGCTTGTTTGGCCAGCGTTTTGATTTCGGCATCGCGCGCGGAAAATTCTTTTTCAATCTTTTTCTCCGCCTTCACGGCGGGGACAGACTCTCTGAGCACACGCTCGGTATCCACCACGCCCACCTTGAATTCAGTTGCCTGCGCAAGACTCACACTGAGCAACACCGCACACACATTCAGCCATAATAATCTCATCATTACTCCTTAAACTTTTAGAACATCGAGCCCAATGTAAACTGAACACGCTGCGTATTATCCAACGGTTGGCTGTTCAATGGTTCAGCATAACTGATTTTAATCGGTCCCATCGGTGACATCCACGTAAACGCAATACCCGTCGAATAACGGGCTCCCATCGTACCCGGCAAATCTGTCGGGCCATAAACCGCGCCGCCATCCAAGAACCAACTCAAACGCAATGACTTTTCTTTACTACCCGGAAAGGGCGCGAACAACTCCATACTACCCGCCACACGCCGCGTACCACCCATCGCCATATTGGTGGCATCGCGCGGACCCAGCGAATTGGGATAGTAACCGCGCACCGAACCCGTGCCACCCGCATAATAATTCTTCAGGAACGGCAAGGATCTGCCACCGTAGCCACCACCGACACCCGCCTGACCGTTCAATAGCAAGGTCCAAGTATCGCTAATCGGATGGTAATACTGGTGATCATAATTCAACTTCCAGTAGCGCATATCCAAAACCGGCATGGCAACTTCCGTGTAAGCATGTTGCACCGAGCCTTCCGTGGTGTAAATCGCGCTATCCCGTGTATCTTTACCCCAACCTATCGTTCCCAATAAAGTGTTGGTGGTCGGGCCGAATATATTGACGTAATCAATAAAACGTTGCGGACTAATCGGAGTCAGGCCGATACTATTTTGCTCGACTGACATGCCATAACTGAGACTTTCATCCTCCGCAATCGGCAAACCGAAACGCACACCCGCCCCCTTGGTTGCGGAAGTGTAAGGCGCGAGCACCGTACTGAAAGTGGAGTTATAGGTGCGGTCATAAATATCAAAACCGCGACTCACGCCATCATCCGTCCAATAAGGATTGGTGTACGACACCGAAACGTTACGGTTGAACTTGCTGGTATTCATTGTGGTGGAAAGATTATTGCCGCTGCCAAACAAATTGGCTTGCGATATACCGCCTGTGAACACGATACCTTCGCCGCTGTTATAGCCCGCGCCCACCGAGAAATTTCCCGTGGACTTTTCCTTCACCGACATATTCACGTCTACTTGGTCGCTGCTCCCCTGCACCGCCGGAGTCTCAATATTGACCTCGGAAAAAAAGTCCAACCTATCCACGCGTTGTTTGGATTTTTTGATTTTCTCAATATCGAACCATGCGTCTTCGGACTGGCGAAACTCGCGCCGTATCACTTCGTCGCGCGTCTTGGTATTTCCCGACACATTGATGTGCCGCACATAGACACGCGAGCCCGGATCGATCACAAAATTAAACGCGACCTCATGGGTGTCTTTGTTAATATCCGGAACCGCATTGACGTTGGCAAATGCATAGCCCTCGGCCCCCAAACGCTCGCCGATTTTTTTGCTGGTTTCGGTTAAGTCTTTGCGCGAAAAAACATCGCCCGCCTTGATTTTCACCAGGGCTTCCACTTCCGTTCTGGCAATCAGCGTGTTTCCTGAAATACCCACCTTGGACACCATATATTTTGGGCCTTCGGTGACATTCAAAGTAATGTAAATATCTTTCTTGTCAGGCGTGATGGAAACCTGGGTCGAGTCCAAAGTGAATTCCAAATAACCCCGATCCAAATAGAACGAACGCAAGGTTTCCATATCCGCAGAAAGTTTTTGCTTGGAATATTGGTCGCTACTGCCGAACCAGCTCCACCAGTCGGCGGGACTGAGCTTGAGCATGTCGAGCAATTCCTGCTCCTTAAACGCCTGATTGCCGACGATGTTGATCTGCCTGATTTTGGAGACTTGTCCCTCCACCACGGTGAACACAATGGCGACGCGATTGCGTTCCAGTTCCGTGACTTTGGTTTCCACGCTGACCGAATACTTGCCGCGCGCGACATATTGCCGCTTTAATTCCTGCGCGGCTTTTTCCATCGCGGATTTGTCGAAAATATGCGCCTCGACCAAACCGGCATATTTCATATTGTCTTTGAGTTGGTCTTTGGAAAAATCTTTCACACCGATAATTTCGATACTGGCAATAGAAGGACGCTCTTGAACCTTGACCACCAACACACCGCCCGGCGCGGCTTCCAAGCGCACATCCTTGAAAAAGCCGGTTGCGAACAAAGCGCGTATCGCACCCGCTGATCGCTTGTCATCCATGGTGTCGCCGACTTTGACCGGCAGATAACTGAACACCGTCCCGGCTTCCGTGCGTTGTATCCCGTCCACGCGTATATCCTTCACGGTGAACGGCTCAATCGCGTAAGCGGCATTCAATCCGCAAGACAATACGGCAATAAGCGAGAAGCATCCCGCCAACAATTTTTTGCTCATCGTTTATTTAACCAGGAATAAGACGATTAACGTCGTTATATAAAGCAAATACCATCAATGTACCCAACAGCGCGATGCCGATTTTTTGTCCGATTTCCCAGACCGCTTCGGAGACCGGGCTGCCCTTAATTAATTCCACGACATAATACAGCAAGTGCCCGCCATCCAATAAGGGTACAGGCAGCAGATTTAACACACCGAGGCTGATACTGATCAACGCCAAAAAACCCAGATACGCGGCAATCCCAAGATGCGCGGACTGTCCGGCGTAATCGGCGATGGTGAGCGGCCCGCTGAGGTTTTTCATCGACACTTCGCCCATCACCATCTTGCCCATCATTTTCAGACTGATGATGGAGGTCTCGCTGGTCTTGCGCAGCGATTGCAGCATCGCTTCGACCGGCCCGTAACTCACTTCGGTCATCAACGCTTTCCATTCGGCTTCATTCACTTTCGGCCCCGCGCCTATTTTGCCCACCGTCTTGCCCGCCTCAACCACGCCTTTGGGTTTGAGTGTGATGCTCAAAATCGTATCACCGCGCTGCACATCCAGACTCACCGTCTGCTCGGGATGCGCGCTCACCGCATTCACCAAATCACTCCAGTGTTGCAGCGTCATTCCATCGGCACGCAACACCACATCATCGGCGTGCAAGCCCGCCTGTTGCGCCACGCCGCCATCGACCACCTTGCCGATGACCGGCAACAATAACGGCTGATAGACATGCAAACCGAGCTTGCTCAAAAATTCGCCATCCATGTCTTTGGCTTGCAGACTCGCCAAATCGAGTTGATGCAACACCGTCGCGCCACTTGCCGTCAGGGCTTCGATTTTGACTTGTTTTTGTTGCAATCCCAAGTCTAGCAAACGCCAATTCAATTCCTGCCAACTGGGAATCGCCACGTCGTCTATACTCAAGACGGTTTCGCCAGTTTGCATTTGCGCAATAGCAGCCGGACTGCCGGCGGTCACCTCACCCAGCACCGGCTTGATGCCCGGCACGCCGTGCATGAAAAATATCCAGTACAAAAATATCGCCAGCAAAAAATTCGCCAGCGGGCCGGCCACGACTATCGCCATGCGTTGCAACACCGGCTTGCGATTAAACGCCTGATTTAATTCATCGGGTGCGACTTCGCCTTCGCGTTCGTCCAACATTTTCACGTAGCCGCCCAGCGGAATCATGGACACCACCCACTCGGTATCCGAACCTTTGAAACGCTTGCTGTATATGGCTTTGCCGAAGCCCAAAGAAAAGCGCAGCACTTTCACGCCGCAACGGCGCGCCACCCAATAATGTCCAAATTCATGGAACACCACCAGCAGCACCAGCGCGCCTACAAAAGCCAAAATTGTCGTCATTTATTTACCACCTGCTGCGCCGCATTGCGCGCTTGAATATCGGCATGGATCACATCGTCCAGACTGTGGACTGCACACACTGGCAATTGGTTCAATACCGCTTCGATCACGTGCGGAATGGCGAGGAAAGCGATTTGTTTATTCAAGAACGCATCCACCGCGATTTCATTTGCCGCATTCAAAACCGCCGGTGCAGTGCCCGCCGCGCGCAAGGCTTGATAGGCCAGAGCCAAACACGGGAAACGCACAAAATCTGGCGCGACAAAATCCATCTGCGCGACCTTGAAT
>JBAVPP010000116.1:0-7693 GCA_049693175.1 Gallionella sp.
GCGCAAAATAAGTTGGATGCCACGGTCGTCTATTTCCAAAACATTCTCGAACACGAACATCTTGTCCTCGATCTTTTGCGCGAGATCGGGATCGTGGCTGCGCACGTTTTCGATGATTTCCGCCTCCATAGCTCCGCCCATGTAATTGAGAATTTCCGCCGCCGCCTCGACACCGCCTTGCAGATTTTTTTTGCTGGTGTTGCTGCCCGACATCAAACGGCTCAACACATCGTTTAATTCGCGCAACGCCAAGGGCTGAACGCCGTCCAAAGTGGAAATGCGCAACAGCACATCGTTGCGTGTTCTATCAGTGAGCATTTTCAAAATGCTGGCGGATTGATCGGGTTCGAGATGCACCAGAATGGTGGCGATGATTTGCGGATGCTCGTTGCCTATCATTTCCGCGACCGCGCCGGGGTCCATCCATTTCAGGCTTTCGATGCCGCTGGTATCGCTGTTGTGCATGATGCGATCCAGCAGACTCGCCGCCTTATCATCGCCCAAGGCTTTGGTCAGCATGCTGCGGATATAGTCGTTGGAATCCATACCTATGCTGGTCTTGCTCGATGCCGAAATCAGAAAATCATGGAACACCATGCCGATTTGTTCGCGTGTGAGATTCTTGATGGTCACCATCGCCGCACTGATTTTTTGCACTTCTTTAGGCTCAAGATATTTCAACACTTCGGCAGCTTCAGTTTCGCCCAGTGTCATCAAAAATATCGCGCTTTTTTCCACGCCGTCACTCATTGCCATTCACCCATTCTTTAATCACGCTGGCGACGATTTTGGGATCTTGCTGTGCGATTTGGCGCGCGGCTTGTAAACCTTGTTCATAGGGATGAACCGCCGCCGCGCCGCCGTTATGTTGCACGCCAGCATCGCCGCCCGTTGCCACGCTTTCCGCGCCACCGTCCGCACCCACTGTTTCATTTATGGCATGTTCAACTTTGGGTGCGAGCAGCGGGCGCAAGGCCGGCTTGATGATGCCGAAGATGACTATCATCATTACCACCGCAATCAACAGATATTTCAGGACGTTTTTCGCCAGCTCTATCATCTCCGGTTGCTTCCACAACGGCACTTCGGGGATGACTTCTTTTTCGTCGTTGAACGCAGCGTTCTGCACATTCAAAGTATCGCCGCGATTCTGGTCATAACCCACCGCATTTTTGACCAACTCGTTAATTTGATTTTTCTCATCATCACTCAGCGGTTTGTAACTGACTTTGCCTTTGGCATCGGTCACTTTGCGGTTATTCACCACTACCGCGACAGACAAGCGTTTAATCACGCCGACCGGAGATTTGGTATGGCGTATGGTGCGATCCACTTCGTAATTCACCGTGGATTCTTTGTGCGCATTGCTGGGATTAGGTGTTGCCGCAGCCGCACCGTTTGCGGATGCGACTATGGGTGCAGTGGCGGGCACGGGAGGTTGATTACTCAACGCACCGGGAACGCCGCTTGCGGACGAACTACCGTTGGTTGATTCCACACTTTGCAGACTGCGCACCCCGCCTTCATTGGGAGGCTGGTTGGGTTTATAAGTTTCCGCCGTCTGCTCGGTCTGCGAAAAGTCGATGTCTGCCGTGACCTGTGCGCGCACATTAGGCAAGCCGACCAGCGGAATCAAAATATCCTCGACACGGCGCACATAATTCTGCTCGATTTGCTGGACATATTTGAGTTGGTTTGCATCCAGACCTTCGCCACCCACACCTTCGTGATTGGCACTCAACAACGTTCCGCTTTGATCGACCACGGTGACATTTTTTGCCGACATTTCCGGCACACTGCTGGAGATTAAATGCACAATCGCGCTGACTTGCGCGGAGTCCAACATTCTGCCGGGATGCAAGGTCAGCACCACCGACGCGCTGGGCTGCTGTTGTTCTTTGACGAACACGGTGGGTTTGGGAATGGCCAGATGCACCCGTGCCGCTTGCACCGCCGCGATGCTTTGCACCGAACGCGCCAACTCGCCCTCCAAGCCGCGCTGATAATTGACTTGTTCGGCGAATTGACTGATGCCGAACTTCTGGTTTTCCATCAATTCAAATCCCACCGTGCCGCCTTTGGGTAAGCCTTGCGAGGCCAATTTCAAACGGGTTTCATAAACCAGATTGGAGGGCACTAACAGCGCGCCGCCGCCTTCCGCAAATTTGTAAGGAACATTGAGTTGTTGCAGCGATTCGATAATGGAGCCGCCGTCACGATCGGAGATGTTGCTGTACAACACCCGATAGTCCGGTGTCTGTCCCCACATCCACACGCTGGTGAGCAACGCGATGAGCGTGGCGACACCAACCGCGAGGCTGATTTTTTGTCTGGTATCAAGTTTATCCAAACCCGATGAGGTAGTGCTTGATTGTTCTGCCATGATGTCTTGCGTGCCTATTCAAGCGATTGAGAGACTGTGTGCATTATCAGATTCGGTCGCAATTTTGAATTGAAGAACAAGGGGGGATTACCGATGCTTTTCCAGCACAGATGTTGGCGTTTCTGAGCGTATTGTGTGAACACTGGAAAAGGAGAACGACATGAATACCTCTGCGGTAGATAACCTGTTATCACAAATGCGCGTCGCGGCTGCGGCCGCCGGTTTGCGCGACACCGCACCGGCGAATCAGACGGCCGGTGTGGATTTTTCCAATGTGTTGAAATCATCCTTGGATGGAGTGGCACAAACGCAAAATAAATCCGAGAGTATGCAAAAAGCCTTTGTGATGGGCGACGATAAAGTGAGTCTGAGCGACACCATGATTGCGATGCAAAAAGCGGGAATCAATTTTCAGGCGACCGTGCAAGTCAGAAATAAATTCGTGCAGGCCTACAACGATATTATGAATATGCAGGTGTGATTTTCATCCGCATCAGCAGATTATTTATTGCGCTGCAAATGCAGCACGTAACGTTGTAGCAATACCGTCGAATTACTGTCCATACCTTGTAATTCACAACCGGCACGTTTGAAACTGCGCCCGTTTCCGTCGGTCAAAACAGCCAGATTTTTTACCACAATCGTGCCGCTAATCGTGCCAAATTCAGGAAGGTCAATGTGGCAGTTCGGATGCACTTCACCGGGCAACAATTCTGTGTCGCTTTCCTCGCAGGTCAATGCGACACCGCCGCCGCTGATGTCCATAATGGTGACCTCGCGCGGTTGTTCGCGATTCTGATATTTATTTTCTATCACGCACTTCAGCGGATGAGTGGCCGGAGTCATCAACCTAAAATATTCGCGGCGTTGCAAGCGGAATAATTTTTCCGGTAATGCCAGGCGAAACGCCTGATAATCCTGATAGGCAGCCAGCGTGAGTTTATCCAAAGAAAATTGGACTTTGACGTTGTTGTGCGCGGCCACGATAACAAAATCGTGTGCCGCCAATATCTCTTGATTCTTTACCTGATCTTTGCTTTGCTCCAGCCACAGACCCTGACTGTCAACGCCTAATATCGTGGTCAGGATAAAGTCGTTAGCGTTGCCGAAATACAGTGCGACACGTGAACCTTTGTCGGCGATATTGCGCAACACGAAGCCGATTTCTTTGGCGGACGTGATGCAATATTTCTCATCCGAACTACCGGAAAAAATCTTGACCTTGAGTGTGATGTCCTTTTCCATGTCCGTTCCCATATCAGTGTGGATTCTTAATAACTGCGACGGATAATAAACAAAGCTAGACGCGCTTAATGGGTGGAATAGCGGCAATATCTCCGTGCTCCAATCGGTATATCCAAGCTAATAGTTCCGCGACAGCAACATAAAGGGCAGGGGGGATCTGCTGGTCCAGCTCGACCTGCATCAACATGCCGACCAGTTGTTCCGATTCATGCACGTAAATGCCGTGTTGTTTGGCGCGCTCGATAATGGCTTGCGCGATGAGCCCGCGACCTTTAGCCACAACTTTTGGCGCGCCTTCGGCATTGCCATAAGCCATGGCGACCGCGTATTGCTGGCTGGCGGATTTTTGTTGACTCATGTGTGTTCCACCGAGGTGTTAGTCAGTGCGATATCCGCATGAGCCAGAGCGTTTTGTAATTGCGGCAGAGCGCGATTAAACAGCGCGAGGGTGGCGGAATCTGCCGCCTGTAGTGTCAGTTGCAAACTGCCGCCGGTGAATATCAATTTCGCATGCACGTCACCCAGCTTGGGGAGTGCCAGTTCCATTTCAGTGCTCCACTGGCGTTCATCGGCTTGCGCGGGTTGATGTTGCGGTTGACCTTGTATTTCCCATTGCATTTCCTGACCCGGCCACACTGGCCCGACCCAAGTTAATTGATGCGTTTCCAGTGTGTGCAGTTGTTGTTGCACCAGCGGCAATAATTCTTTTGCGACAGGTGAATTATTTGTGCCCGTATGGGCTGTGGACGATGGACTCGACGCGTTGGCGGATAAGTTCGCTTCGTTGCCCGATAATAAAGCTGCTGCCTGATTTGCGGAGTTCGCTGGCAAGCGATTTTCTAGCAGTTGGTTTTGCGGTTCGACCAATAATTGCGCCGTGCTGCGCTCGCCGCGCACCCATTGTGCCTGATGGGATTCGTAAAACAAACCGCTGTTCGCCAATGCGTTGCGCAATGAAGTGGCGAGCTGTTTGGTGTCCGTCATTCCGGGTATTTGCCACACCGCAGTCTGGCTGAGTTGGCGGGTGAGCGGGCTTTTCACGGGTAGTTGCGCGAGGTCGGCAAGCAGTCTGGCCGTGGCACCAATCTGTTCACGTGTCGAGACGGGCGCGTTGGTGGTGCTCAGGCTGAATTTCAGTTGGGGCTGTAGCGCGACGACTTGCAAATCAATCACATCACCGCTGCGGATGAAGTCGGGCAAATGCATTTGCATACTCTGTCCCGCCACCATCACTTTGTATAATCCCGCGCCGACTTGCGATTGCACCGCGCCTTTTAATTGTTGTCCGACTTCGATTTTGGTGACGATATTCTGCGCGTCAGCCGTGATAATCGCCTTACTTGAACGTGTCGATACTTGCAGTGAACTGTTCACGTTGGCGGGTATCATTGCGCGGCAAACCGGAGGGATTAATAGTCGCTGAAATAGGCGAGCCGCAAGCGTTGATCCTGACGATTAACGCGCATGATGCTTTGCAATTGCTCTATCCAAACTTCGGTATGGTTGCGTATCACCGCATCGTCCGCCAATATTTTTTTGATGAGTTGTATCTTGCGTTGCCGAACCGGCTCATCGAGTTGGTCGTCCGCGACCGCCGGCCGCATGGCGGTGAGATGCTGGCTGCACTGTTGCTCAAGACCGAGCAATTTATCCCATTCGCCTTGCAATGCAGCACTGCGCATTTGGCTGGTTAAATCCGAGAGAGATTCGTAATCGTTAAGTGTCTTGGGTGCGTCCATGATTTAACCCCTTGTGTAAACCAACTGCATGTTCGCGGATTTGCTGGGTACGACAGCTTGCGCAGAGCTGCTGCGTATGCTTTCCCAAGCCCCTTTTAATTCGTTCAATAATTGCGTGACTTCATCCAAAGCCGCCGTGTCGTTTTTCAGATTGGCCGCGACTAGGCGCATTACCATGTAGTCGTATAAGGCAGCCAGATTATGCACCAATTCTCCGCCCACACTTTTATCCAGACTGGCGTGCAGACCGTCGCCTATGATGGTGATTGCATGTGAGATAGACTTGCCCTTCGCCGGAATATCTTTGCGCAACATTTCGCTACGGGCATTCGCGATTGCCTGCAGCGCGCCTTGATATAACATCAAAATTAGGCGGTGGGGATCCGCAGCCGTTACACCCGATTCGATTCCGATCTGGTTGTATGAGTTGATGGCATTAGTCGCGTTCATGATCATGTCCCTCTAGTTTTTAGAAAGTTGCTGGGTTAAATACGCGCTGGTGCTGTCCATGTTCGTCAACAACATATTCAGCGCGGTGTATTGTTGTATGTATTGCGCTTGCAATGTTTTCATGCGGGCTTGCAACTGGTTCACCTGATTCGTGTTATTGGTGATTGAGGTCGTGAGTGATTGTGTCGCCGTCGAAATCAAGCCGTTGCCGGGGGACAGCACAGAAGTGGACCAAGCATCCAAACGTGTGGCGAAACCCGATGCCGAAGAAAATAAATTAGTTACGTCGCCGAAATTGGTCGACATGGCATTGTTTAACGTGGTGCTATTTACCGCCAACGTGCCATTGGTCTGGAAGCTGATACCAATCTGAGCAAGGTAATTCAATGACCCGCCGCTCGCGGGGGTGGCAGGCGTATTGAACACGCCCTCCAACTGGCTCATCATCGCGCGCACCGTGCCGTCACCGGCCAAATCGGGCGCGGCTGTCGTGCTACTGCCGTAAGCGGAAATTCCTTTCAGCTGGTTGTACAGCGCGTTGTAGGCCGTGGTAAAGCTGGTCACTGCGGTACTGATGCCTTGCGTGTCGTGTGCAACCGTCAAATTGGCAGGCGTAGTGCTCGTGCCGTTTAGTGTCAAAGTCACCCCTTGGATAGCCGTGGTCACTGTGTTGGACGTGCTATTGATTGCGATACCGTTCACCGTAAAACTGGCATTTTGTGCGGCGGCCGTCTGGCTTAGATTTTTTGTTCCGGCCGGGTCATAAGCCAATATATTATTGATTGTGCCGTCGCCACCGGTGGTGGTGATTTTCAAACTGTTGCTCGCGCCGGAATTATTCGAGGTCAACGCGATACGGTAAGGTGCGGTCGCGCTACCGTCATTGACGATGGTCGCCGTCACGCCCATGTTGGCAGCATTAATCGCGCTCGCAATGCCTTGCAAGGTATTGTTGGTGCTGTCCACCGTAATGCTTTTTGTGCCGCCACCATTGGTGGTGAAAGTTGTGCCGCTGGTCGTGCCAAAATCGAACGTGACGGTGGTCGCCGTGCCATTACCGATAGCGGCCGTGGCACTGGTTTGTCCGGCCGACACCAGACTTTGCGCTTGGGCAAGACTGCTCACATTCACACTGTAGTTGCCCGCTACTGAGGCACTGCTTGCGCTCGCGGAAAATACACTTGTATTGGATGAGGCCGCACTGTTTCCTTGCAGACTGGTTTTGAGTCCCTGCACCGAAGTTTGGAAAGCCGATACCAAACTACTGATTGTTCCGAAGTCCGAAATTTTGGTTTGCTCCGTACTAATTTTTGTGTTCAGCGTGTTGATGGGCTGATTCGCGACTGTCATCAGTTGCGACACCAAGGATTGGACATCAATCGTGCTGCTCGTCGATGCGGATGCGGCAGTCGTTGCCATGACTATCTCCTTGTCTAAACCTTGCTATTGACCAACATGCCTGGCCGTCTTTCAGCCTGGTCTATCGATTGTGCAACAGCTAAAGCCTCTTTCGATGGAAATTGCAAAACCACTTGTCCGGTCTCGGAATCGGACAACGTCACGACCGGTGTTTTGGTCGCTGTATCGACACTGAACGCCAGATTCAAATGCGACTGTTGCATTGTGTGATTCGCACTATCGACGGCAATTTTTAATTGTCCGACTGTAGGTTGAGGGCTGGGAACAGGCGTGGGTGTGTTGGTCACAACCGCATGTGTGTCTGTGGGAATACCCGCTGCTACCGGAAAAACCGGAGCGGAGTTGTTTATATTTTGGATGAGCATTTTGCCTCTCCTTTATTTATGCCTCCGACCGGGAAATACCGGGCGGAGTAGGGTTGCTACCATTAACGTAACAGTGTCATTACGGTGTTAGG
>JBAVPP010000117.1:0-2302 GCA_049693175.1 Gallionella sp.
GCCATTGCGGAGAGCGCGACACGAGATTCAGCGCGACCACAAAATCCTCGCCCAGCGCGGTATGCAAAACATCCTTCGCCTTGAGTTGCGTGTCGGTATCGGCGAAACGCGCTTTCACGCTATTGCCTTCCAAACTCAACATATCGGGATTGAGATTCGCCGCCTTGAGTGCGTCCGACGCGCGCGCCAGCAAAGCCGCATCCGCCTTGATGCCGGTACGCAACGGCGACGCTTGCACCGCCGGTGCTTCGCCGAAAAAGTTTGGCAAGGTATAAATCAAACCCGCCAGCAACACGGCGAGGATCAGCACATATTTCCACAATGGATAACGATTCATAAAACCTCTAGTTACTTTTTATTGCTCAGACAGAAATACAAACCGAAACCATTTCGGCTTTCAGCCAAATTAGTGAACATCGAAAACCGTAGCGAGCGACTTGAGTGCAAGGCGCACGGAACGCAGCGACCAAGACATACCATTTGGTAGGCGAGGAAGTGAGTACCGCGCAACGCCGCAATCGAGCCGCGCAGTAGGTTTGCGAGGTTCACTTTTATTTTACTGACTTAATCGTGCCCTTAGGCAACACACTCAGCACCGCTGGCTTTTGCACGACCACTTCCACGTTGTCGGCGAACGCCACACTGACATATTCCTCGTACACTTTAACCACCGTACCGATTACGCCACCTGTCGTCACGACTTCATCACCTTTTTGCAGTGCGCCCATCATCGCCTTATGTTCTTTGGCGCGCTTTTGTTGTGGGCGCAAAATTAGAAAATAAAACACCACGACCAAAGCGATCAGAGGCAAAAATTGTGCGATGTCGCTGCCTGAAGGTGCTGCGCCCACGTCGGCAAATGCATTACTGATAAACATTCTCTAAAACTCCTAAGTAAAAAAGCCGCGCATTCTAACACGAAGCAGGTTTCAACCTAATGACTGCCCCGCGCGTCTGGCATGAAATCGCTCCACAAATTCGGCAAAGGCATCCGCTTCAATAGCCGAACGTATTTCCTGCATCAATTGCTGATAGTAATGCAGGTTGTGGATGGTGTTCAGCCGCGCGCTTAAAATCTCCTTCAAACGATACAAATGGTGCAAATACGAACGGCTGAAATTCTGACAGGTATAGCAAGTGCACCCTTCATCCAACGGACGGGTATCCAATCTGTGCTGTGCATTTTTGATTTTGATGTCGCCAAACTGGGTGAACAACATACCGTTGCGCGCATTGCGGGTCGGCATCACGCAATCGAACATATCAATGCCTTGCGCCACCGCCGCGACGATGTCCTCAGGCGTACCCACACCCATCAAATAACGCGGCTTGTTTTGCGGTAACTGCGGTGCAGTGTGCTGCAAAATGCGCAGCATATCTTCCTTGGGCTCACCCACCGACAGCCCGCCGATGGCATAGCCGTCAAAGCCGATGTCGGTCAATCCATGCATGGATTCATCGCGCAACTCTTCGAACATGCCGCCTTGCACGATACCGAACAAAGCATTGGGATTGCCGCTATGCGCGGCTTTGGAACGCGCCGCCCAACGCAGTGACAAACGCATCGAATTCGCCGCCTCGCGCAGTGTCGCCGGATGCGGTGTGCATTCGTCAAAAATCATCACGATGTCAGAATTCAACACCTTCTGGATGCGCATCGATTCTTCCGGTGTGAGAAAACATTTATCACCATTCACCGGCGAAGAAAACTTCACGCCCTCTTCGGAAATCTTGCGCAGCGCGCCCAGACTAAACACTTGAAAGCCGCCGGAATCGGTGAGAATGGGCGAGTTCCAACCCATGAAATTATGCAGTCCGCCGTGCGCTGCTATGACCTCCAAACCGGGACGCAGCCACAAATGAAACGTGTTGCCCAACACAATATGCGCGTCGATCTCATGCAACTCCTGCGGCGACATTCCTTTCACCGTGCCATAGGTTCCCACCGGCATGAACGCGGGCGTTTGCACCGTGCCATGTGCCAAAGTAATTTGCCCGCGCCGCGCCATGCCTGAAGTTTTATATAAAGTAAATTCCATTAATTTTTTCTATCCTTAAAAACTTTTTAATCTGCGAACAAATGTGTTGTGTTGTTAATGTTTCCGCTCTATCAACATCGCATCGCCGTAACTAAAAAATCGATATTCATTTTTAACCGCGTGTTGATAGGCAGCGCGCAATTGTTCTATGCCACCGAAGGCACTCACCAGCATCAGCAACGTGGATTTAGGCAAATGAAAGTTGGTCAGCAACACATCGACCAGGCGGAACTGATAACCCGGCGTGATAAAAATGTTGGTAT
>JBAVPP010000118.1:0-4340 GCA_049693175.1 Gallionella sp.
GTCACGGTGGCTGCCGTCATCTGATTTGTAATGCGCCAGCGCGACGACCGCTTTAGCCACGCATATTTTTATGCGCGACCTAGCAGCAAAAAATTTTTACGCTGTGCCAAATTTACTCTCGACTAATATGCCGATTTCTTTGAGGAAGGGCGTGGGCAAAATGCCGCCGGCGCAGACGATAATCGCGTCATTTTTCAATTCGATTTTCTCGCCTTGAAAGTCCACCGTGACGGTATCGGCAGTCACGCCTTTGACATTGGACTTGAGCATCACGTTGAGTTTGCCCTTGGCTTCTAATGCCTGCAAACGCTCGCGGTTTTTTGGTTTGCCGCGCCCGAACGCATCGCTGCGATACGAGATGGTCACGGTTGTGCCGGGTTCGTCGGCGATGGCACATGCTGCTTCCAACGCGCTGTCGCCGCCGCCCACCACTAGCACATGCATATTGCGATATTGTTCCGGGTCGATCAGGCTGTACACGACTTTGGGCAAATCCTCGCCGGGCACGCCTAACTTGCGCGGTGTGCCGCGTCTGCCGATGGCCAGCAACACGGCGCGGGTCTCGTAAGATTGTTTATTGGTCTTGACGATAAAGCCGTTGCCGTTGGGTGTGATGGTTTCCATACGCTCAAAAAAATTGATTTTCATGCCGGTTTTTTTCACCACGCCATCCCAGAATTCCAACAATGCTTCTTTGCTGATTTCGCCCATCTTCACCTGACCGATGATAGGTAAAACGACAGGTGCAGTCATGGCGATTTTGTTGCGCGGATATTGGAAAATCGCGCCACCCAATGAACTCTCCTGTTCTATTGTGGCATAGCGCAATTTGCTTTCGATTGCGCCCAAAGTCGATGCCAATCCCGCCGGGCCTGCGCCGACGATGACTACGTCCAAAGGATAGTTGCTGCCCTTGAGTTTTTTGATGCTGTTGATGGCTTGCGTGCCTTGTGTCGCGGCCTTGCGTATCAAGCCCATGCCCCCCAATTCTCCGGCGATGTATATGCCTTTCACATTAGTCTCAAAGTTTGCATCGACTTGGGGAATATCCATGCCGCGTCTTTCCGTGCCGAACACCAGCGTGATGGCGTTGTGCGGGCAAGCGGTGGCACACGCGCCGTGTCCTATGCATACGGTGGGATTGGTCAAATAAGCTTTGCCGCCTATCATGCCTATGGCTTCTTCCGGGCAGGCACTCACGCAAGTGCCCGAACCCAGACACTTGTTAGGGTCGATAAAGGGATGGAGCGAGGACGGCTCGGTTAAACCAGATTCTGTGGCTTCTTTTTGTTGCGCCAATGCGGCGGCTGTTTTTACTCGGCGACCACGCACATGAAAAAATGCGATTAGCAATAGGGGCACGAAATAAATAATGCCTGCGGATAGTCCGGAAACTGACATAGTTGATAGTGTCTGAAATATGGATACAATGCGCGCATTCTACTAGCAGACGGGAGGATTTTTTTGATTGCGATAAGTTTTACTTACTGCGGATAAAACTCACTCATGCCCACACCCGTTACCCCACCTCGCTTCATCGAACGGCGTAAGCCTCCACAAAAAAATTACCCCAAGGAGTATGGCTGGATATTATTTCTTATCGCAATCACGCTGGTGATGGTGATTGGATATATGGTTTCGCACGGGCATCCTTACAAGCCCGGCGA
The DNA here is from genome assembly GCA_049693175.1 of Gallionella sp. Taxonomy (GTDB): domain Bacteria; phylum Pseudomonadota; class Gammaproteobacteria; order Burkholderiales; family Gallionellaceae; genus Gallionella. The sequence goes on from JBAVPP010000118.1 coordinate 1,668, forward strand.
CAAGATAGGCTATAACTTGGGATTGGCGGGCGGAATTATGATGTCCACCATTTTGCTGTATCCGCTGCGCAAGCGTATGGGCTTTATGAAAAACTGGATCGTCCTGCCAAAATGGTTTCAATTGCACATGGTATTCGGCGTGCTGGGACCCGCCATCATCATGTTGCATTCGACCTTTTATATTGGCTCGGTCAACGCCGGTGTGGCGATGGTGTGCATGTTGCTGGTGTCCGGTAGCGGAATTTTTGGCAGATTTTTTTATACCAAAATCCATTATGGTTTGTATGGCAGGCAAGCCACGCAAAAGCAGTTGCAATCTGATTTGGACGGCACAGGAGATTTCAAATCTATTTTTAGTTTTGCGCCTGCGATTCAGGGCAAACTGGTTGAGTTTCAAAACTACGCGAGCCGTTCATCCCTGACAGGTAAAGTCAAATTGTGGAATATTTTGACTTTGGATGTGCGCGCAAAACTGCTATCCAGAAAGTTAATCAAAGAGCTGGAAGATTTGATGTACGCTCAGGCGCAAGAAAAAAAATTCAACGACGCGCAAATGAACCGTCTGGATGAGATGTATTTTCAGAATGTGGAATTCATCCAAAATTATATTTCGGCGGTACGTGATCTGGCACAATTTGGTACTTACGAAAAACTGTTTTCGCTGTGGTATATATTCCATGTGCCCTTTGTCTACATGCTGGTATTTAGCGGAATATGGCACGTCGTCGCGGTTCATATGTACTGAAAGGATTTATTTTGATCATTCGGATATGGATTAACGCACTGCTTGTTTTTGGGATTGCGCTTGCCTGCATCACCCCTGCGTGTGCCGATTCGGTAAATGACTTATTGATGCCCGGTCCGGTCATCGAAGGTCATGCCAAACATGAAAGTGATTGCGCAAGCTGCCATAAGCAATTCGACAAATTGGCACAGTCGGGGTTGTGCAAAGATTGCCACAAAGAAATCAAAAAAGACTTGGCTGAAAAACGCGGTTATCACGGCCTAATGAAAGAGGAAAAAGAGTGCAAAGAATGCCACACCGAGCATAGAGGCCGGGATGCAAAAATCGCCAAATTAGAAACCAAGAATTTCGATCACGCCTTGACCGGGTTCGTATTGAAGGGTGGTCATCTCAAAGAGAAAGTGCAGTGCAAAGATTGCCATCTTCCGCACAAGACATTCCACGACGCACCGGCAACTTGTAATGCTTGCCACAAGAAAGACGATAAACACAAAGGCTCGCTAGGTGCGGAGTGTGCCAATTGCCACGAGGAAAAAGATTGGAAGAGCACGCATTTTGATCACAGCAAGACGCACTTTGCTTTGAATGGCAAACATATCGACGTGAAGTGTGCAAAATGCCACATCGATGAAAAGTACAAAGACACGCCACTGGAGTGCAACGCCTGTCACAAAAAAGATGACAAACACAAAGGTAATTTCGGCGCGAAATGCGAAAGCTGCCACGTTGATCGCAACTGGAAAGAAATCACTTTCGATCACGATAAGAAAACCAAATATCCTTTGCTGGGTAAGCACCATGAAGTGAAATGCATTTCATGCCACCAGGGCGAGTTGTATAAAGAAAAACTCAAAATGGATTGTTTGGCCTGCCATAAGAAAGACGATAAACACAAAGGCAGTTTCGGCCCTAAATGCGAAAGTTGCCACACCGAGCGTGGTTGGAAAGAGGTGCTGTTCGATCATGGCCGGAAAACCAAATTTCCTTTGACTGGCAAGCACCATGAGGTGAAATGCAGTGCCTGCCACAAAGGCGATTTATACAACGACAAGCTCAAGATGGATTGCCTGTCCTGCCACCTGAAGGACGACAAACACAAAAATAGTTTCGGTCCGAAATGTGAAAGCTGTCACGTTGATCGTGGATGGAAAGAAATCATTTTTGACCATGACAAAAAAACTAAATATCCACTGTTGGGCAAGCACCATGAGGCGAAATGTGTGGCGTGTCACAAAGGGGATTTATATAAAGACAAGCTGAAAACGGATTGTTTTTCTTGTCACGAGAAAGACGATAAACACAAAGGTCAGGAAGGCAAAAAGTGCGAATCCTGCCACCATGAACAGTCCTGGAAAAAGACCGAATTCGATCACCGCATGTCACACTTCCCCTTGACTGGAAGGCACTTGGTGACCGATTGTAAAAAATGCCATTTGGCTCCGACTTACAAAGATACCAAATCGGACTGCTGGTCGTGTCACGAAAAACAAGACGCGCATAAACGCACGCTGGGCAAGGATTGCGAGACGTGTCACAACACCCGTGACTGGAAGAATTGGGATTTCGATCACGATAAAACCAAATTCAAATTAGAGGGTAAACACAAGGGCATACGCTGTGCCGAGTGCCACAACACCCCGGTCAACAAAGTCAATTTGGCAGTTTCATGCGGCGGTTGCCATAGTAAAGATGATAAACATGATGGCGCGTTCGGGGATAAATGCGAGCATTGCCACACCGGGACATCCTGGAAAACCATCACGGTGGATAGTAAAATTTGGATGAAACATTAGCGCGCAAGAAACCGATTCCGCATGTCTGATTTTTGCGACCGCCCGTCTGTCTTTTTGCGCCGTTGGTGTTGATTTAAGGTATTCGACTGGCGGCACTTTATTTAGTCTTTTTGCTGCATACAATATGCGCAAACA
>JBAVPP010000119.1:0-3196 GCA_049693175.1 Gallionella sp.
CACGCGGGATTATTAAGTCCAATTCTGCACACGATTCCGTTGCAGTTGTTGTCGTATTACGTTGCCCTGCAAAAAGGCACGGATGTGGACAAGCCGCGTAACCTCGCAAAATCTGTGACCGTTGAGTGATGGATTTGGCGCGTGTGTTGTGAGTGCGCAATGATTGTTATCTGGTCATGGCGTGGTCAGCTTCGCCATTAGTGAGCTAAGTTGCTAGCATAATTTGCATTCTGTTAGAATCAACCGGCTGGCGAATTGTTGTGTTTCTGAGTTGCGATGGTTGGAATGGTCGCTTGACTTGCAAGTTGTCAGATTGGTTTACTTCTGGTCTTTCTCATTGCCGTTTGGCACGCTGTGGTATCTCTGCATCGGTATATTCCCATAAGGGGTGGTGGTATGAACAATTGGATTTCTAAAGTCCCACAAAGGTATTGGGCGTATCTCGCTTTGTCGATTTGGGCGATTTTATGTTTTGCGTTGCTGCACAAAACATTTTACGGGATTGATGAGGGGGCGGCGCAGGCTTTGTTGTTGGTGTGGTCGGTTGTGGATGGTGTTGTCAGTCCCGTCGTTACTCTGGGATTCCCTGATTTTCGCACAGTATTTTTCGCCCCCATCGGATTTTTATGGCCGGGGAGTATAGTGGCGGCGAAAGTTGCAACGGTTTTGCTGATGTCTAGTGCGGCATGGTCGCTCTATCGGTGGCGACAGCAAAGCGGCGATACAGAAGGCGCGATGTTGGCAACGGGATTGTTGGTCGTTGCACCCTTGATGCTGGATCAAATAGATACTGTGTCGGTGGCGGTATATTTGCTGATTACATTTGCATGGGGTGCTTGGTTGGATCAGATGTATCGTGAAACTCCTGTGCCTTTTGGCGGGATGTATTTCGCGCAACTTTTTCTATCTTTTTTTTGTGTAACCCTTCATCCGGCGGGGCTTGCATATCCTCTGGTTCTTCTGTGGTCATGGCATAAATCTCCACTCGATAAAAAACAGCGCGGCTACTATTTGGGTGGCGTTGGAATGATGGTTGCGTTGGCCTTGTTGCTGACTTTGGGATGGCAACATGTGACATGGTTAGCAAATCCAGTCAAAAGTTTGTCGGCTTTGTTTTTAGGTATTGAGAATGGCGGAGAGTTTGGTACTTCGCGCTGGTTATCGGCTATCGGTGGGCTATCGCTGCTGCTGTTGGTAATATGGAAACAAGCTGGCAGCTTGCTGAAAGATTTCTTGGGTAGAATGTTGTTGGTAGCACTCGTCATCGCTGTTTTGGTAGGCGATGAAATATTTGCCGTGTTAGCTCTCGTTATTTGTTTGTATTGGGGCTTGCCCTTGCTGTTGGACAAAGGCGGAAATATCGAAGGCGGATTTTGGCGGCAGCGTGGAGTGGCTCTTGCTTTGGTCATGGTGATTTCAACTATGTTTATGATGAATGACAAGGCGCGGTACGAGATAGTCCAAAGTGGTTATCTTGAACCCAGAGATCAGCTGATTAAGGGATTTTCAGAAAATAAAGATATTTTTCCGGGCGATAAAATAGTTCGAGATTCGCCGGAAAAAAAGGGGATACGCGTGGCCAGTCAATGGCCGGCGAGAACGATGTTGGCGTGTCGATGCGACGCGCTGCCTTTGCCGCCTAATGCAAAGGATAGCGATGCTTTGTTTGCTATGCTGAAGGGGATTAACTATATATTGTTTGATCCACGCAAGCCTATGAATAGCGATCTTTCGCGAAACTTGGCTATGATGGGCGCGGTAAAAGCCGAGACTATTGTTTTGGAACAAGGTGGGGTGGTAATCGAGATGAAAAATACTACTACACCCTCGCAAGCTCCGGCGGAAGTCAAATGATAATCGTCGAGACGATAATCTACTTGGTGGCGGCAATAGGCGCGTTGGTTATAACGGGCTTTTCAGTGCACATGTTTATCGGCGGCTTGGTGAGTGCCGAACTGGAAAATCAAGTGATAATAGTCGCCTGTTTGATTGTCGCCTGTGTTACTGCGTATATGGCATGGGATGTTGTGAAAAGTCGATCTGAACGAAAGTAGTGGCGCGGCACTTGGGCGGCGATAATTAAAACACTATTGCCTCATGGTTTTCTTGATGCTAGTATCGGGTTTGGCAATGCCCCTATGTAGGGAAGTCCTTGCGAGGGCTGTGGGTTGGGATAAGATTAAAATTAATTAAATTAAATAAGGAGCCACAAATGCTTGAACCAGATGTAACAACCAGTGAAGTGTTGGTAATGTATGCGGGTATTTTTGCGTTTTTGTTCGGTATTGCTTTTATATTGTTGAAGAAAAATTCCTGATTTTATTTTCTGGAAAAGTAGTGCTGAATCGTTAATTTGTGCATCAGTGTAGTTATAAAATTTTAAACGGGGGAGGGTGTATGCGTAGTTTGTCCAATTTGGTGGTGTGTTGCGGCGCAGTCGCCATGCTGGCATTTTCGGGTGTGAGTTTCGCCTCAGAAGGCGCTGTCACAGCGAATGTCACCAACGGAAAGAATATATTTGAAAACGGCAAAGCGGATGGTAGCGTTGCGGCATGTTCATCATGCCACGGCGACAAAGCCATGGGCAATGACGGAATGGGAACTCCGCGCTTATCGCACATTGGATATGCATATGTGGTGAAACAGCTGACTAACTTTGCTGAAGACAAGCGCGTACCAGAAGGTCTTGGTGCGGCGATGAATGGATTTGCCAAGGCACTGAGCGAGCAAGAAAGACGCGATGTGGCTGCTTACGTGAACACAATTGCTATATCGGAAGAGCCATCGGATATGGCGGCCTTGAAAGCTGGCGGCACTCCCGTTGGTGAGGTTTATAAAGGTAAGCTGGTAGCACTTTATGGCGACGGTTCGGCAGGTAATAAAATTCCTGCTTGCGTATCTTGCCATGGTTACAATGGCCGCGGTGCGGATCCTGTGTATCCCAAAATTGGCCAGCAGAAGTTTGTTTATCTGGTAAATCAATTGAATAATTGGCGTGCTGGAACTCGCACGAATGATCCTCTGGGTCAGATGCGAGCAGTTGCAAAGCACTTGAGTGATGATGATATTAACAACGTTGCGACCTTCTTGACTCAAGCACCTGAAAGTACTTCGGGCGACGGCATGGAAGTCGAAAACCAATCGGTTTTGAAGAATGTTAAAATCGTCAAGTAGGTTTTAGGAACTTGTAATATCC
>JBAVPP010000120.1:0-1625 GCA_049693175.1 Gallionella sp.
TAAGGCTTGCAGCCGGGGAAGCTGCATTGCCCACATTGCGTTTGCGGCAAAATGGAATTGATTTTTTCGACCAGCGGATTACCTTCGACACGGAACTTGATTGCGGCAAATCCCAGCACCGCGCCGAGCAGAATGGCGATGCCGGACATCACCAATAAAGCACTTAGCATCGCGCGTCCTTCATAGTTTTACCAAACCCGCGAAGCCCATGAACGACAAACTCATCAAGCCTGCCGTGACCATCGCGATGGCCGAGCCTTTGAAGATGCCCGGCACGTCCGCGCCTTCCAGACGCTCGCGTATGCCGGCAAACAACACCATCACCAGGGTAAAGCCCAGCGCGTTGCCCAAGCCGAACCACAAGGCTTTGAGCAAGGTATATTGCAATTCGTTTTGCACGATTAGCAGCGGCACGCCCAACACCGCGCAGTTGGTGGTAATCAGCGGCAGATAAATGCCCAGCACTTGATACATCGCGGGGCTGGCTTTTTTCACGTACATTTCGGTGAATTGCACGATGCTGGCGATGATGACGATGGCCGACAAGGTGAACAAATACGTCAGGTGGTACGGCACGAGCAAATAGTGGTTGATGAGATAGCTCGCGCCCGAGCCCAAGGTCAGCACGAACGCGGTCGCCGCGCCCATTCCGGCGGCGGCTTCGAGTTTTTTCGACACGCCCATAAACGGGCACAGGCCGAGAATTTTGACCAACACGATGTTGTTCACCAACACCGCGCCGATCAAGATCATTAAATATTCTGACATCACCTAGCCTTAGCAAAATTAGTCGCTGATTATCCTCTGATTCATAGCACGCATCAATCGCGCTCTGGTCATATCGTTATAACCAAAACGGATTAGAAGCGAAAAAATTCTCTTTTTATCGCGTAAATGAATCGCCAGAGCACCGATATAATCCGCTCTCACGCATACTTTTGGATGACGTTCGCCATGTTTTATAGAGTCGCGCCGATATTTTTCCTGATGTCTTTTTTCGCACCGCTGGCGTGTGCCGCCCACCTGACCGGGTTATGGCAGGAATACAACGATGACACGGGAAAAGTGGAGGCACTGATCCGTATCGAAAAAATGCCTGACAGTAGTTACGAAGGCCGCATCGAAAAATTATTGCCCGATGTGCCGGAAAATACCGCCATGACTTGCAAGCAATGCAGCGGCGAGTTGCGCGGTCGCCCTTTGCTGGGGCTGCGCATATTGTCCGGTATGAAACGCAAGGACGCGCTTGTGCTCGACGACGGCATCATCACCGATCCCGACGACGGCAAGACTTACCAATGTCACATCCGCATTTCGGAAGACGGGAATTCGCTGGAAGTCACGGGTTATCTGACTTTTAACTGGATAGGTCATTCTGAAATCTGGCGGCGCGCCAAATAAAAGCAGCCCGCGATACAGTTTTGCCACGCGGCGGGCATGGATGATTTGTTGACCAAACCGACCGAACTCGCCGATCTGAAAAAAATGCTGGCAAAGTGGCTAGAAAAAAACGAGGCGCAGCTATCCGGCTAGCACGCGCCAGTTTAGCTTGTGCCCATGAAAAATCGGTCTCGCCATCAGGCAAGACCGATTTTTTTGTTTGCAACGCGGCCGCGTTCAATGCC
>JBAVPP010000121.1:0-4659 GCA_049693175.1 Gallionella sp.
AATCAGCACGAAACGATGCAAAGATTCCTCGTTGTCGGCGAGTTCGTCCGGGGTCATCGCCACGCGGTCGCGCTCGGACAACAGACGCGAAATGATGAGCTGGCAATCCAAAATACTCTTGCGCTGCACTTCGGTGGGATGCGCGGTCAGCACGGGCGAAATCAGCGCGTTGTCGAGAAATTTTTGCAGTGTTTTTTTATCGAGATTTTTTTCCTCGACACGTTCCAAAGCCAGCACCAGACTGCCGTCTTTGCCACTGCTGCCTGACTGTAAATGCGCGCGATGGCGACGATTGTGATGTAAATCTTCGGCGATATTGGAAAGCTGCGAAAAATAACTAAAGGCGCGCACCACCACCAGTGTTTCGCTGGGCGACAATGCATCCAGCGTTTTTTCCAATTCGACGCGGTCGCGGTCATCCTGGGTCTTGCGAAAACGCACAGCGGCGCGGCGCACATTCTCAATCAGCGCGTAAGATTCTTCGCCTTCCTGCTCGCGTAAAGTTTCGCCGAGTATGCGTCCCAATAAACGCACGTCCTCGCGCAGCGGCAAATCCTTACTCGAAATATCAGTTCCAGCAGCAATAAAATTCATCACGTTCTCGGCACAAAAGCGCGACGCACCCTATGTTAGAATGCGCCGCAAATTAACAATTACAATTCAGGAAGTGTTATGAGTATGGTCGTTACAACCCCACCCTCTCGTTTAGTCATCGCCTCGCGCGAAAGCGCGTTAGCCATGTGGCAAGCTCAGCATATTCGCGACAGACTGCGCGCATTATATCCGCAAACCGAAGTGAGTATTCTGGGAATGACCACGCAAGGCGACCAAATTCTTGACGTGACTTTATCCAAGATAGGCGGCAAAGGATTGTTCGTCAAAGAACTCGAAACCGCATTGGAAGATGGCCGCGCCGATCTCGCCGTGCATTCGCTCAAAGATGTGCCGATGAATCTGCCGCAAGGTTTTGTGCTCGCCGCCATTGGCGAACGCGAAGACCCGCTGGATGCTTTCGTCTCAAATCATTTTGAAAATCTCGCCGCCTTGCCTGCCGGCAGCGTGGTCGGCACATCCAGCCTGCGCCGCGAAAGCCAGTTGCGCGCGCGCTTTCCGCATCTCGATATTCAACCGTTGCGCGGCAATGTGCAAACGCGTTTGCGCAAGCTCGACGAAGGCCAGTATGCCGCGATTATTTTGGCGGCAGCCGGTTTGAAACGCTTAGGTTTAGGCGCGCGCATCCGCAATGTCATCGCCAGTGAAGACAGTTTGCCCGCCGTCGGACAAGGCGCGCTGGGCATCGAATGTCGCGCCGACCGCACCGATGTCATTGCCTGTTTGCAAGCCTTGCATCACGCCGATTCTGCTGCCTGCGTCATGGCGGAACGTGCCATGAGCCGCAGTTTGGGCGGTAGTTGCCAAGTGCCGCTGGGCGGTTTTGCGGAAGTGAGAAACGGTCATCTGCACATGCGCGGTTTTGTCGCGAATCCCGATGGCTCGCGCATGATGCGCGCCGAAGCGACGGGTTCAATCTCACACCCGGAAGTGTTGGGCAACGAGATTGCGGCAACTTTGCGTGAGCAGGGCGCGGGCGAGATTCTGGCGGCACTCGCGCTTTGATTTTCCCCGCTTTTTCGTACACCTCGCCGCCATGAATCCCGCGCCGCTATCAGGATTAAAAATCTTGGTCACGCGGCCACGCGATCAGGCGCAGGCCTTGGCGCAGGCAATCGAAAAAGCTGGTGGCATCCCGATACGGTTTCCGTTATTGGACATCTCGCCCGTCACTAACACAAAAACATTGCACGAACAATTATCGCGTCTGGCCACCTTCGACATGGCGATATTCATCAGCCCGAATGCGGTGCATTACGGCATGGCAGCGATGGCGGCGGTAAATGGAAAATTACCGCCGCACGTCGCTACCGTAGGAAAAAGTAGCGCGCTGGCGTTAAGTAAATTCGGCATCAAAAATATTCTCGTGCCGAGCGAAAGATTCGACAGCGAAGGTCTGTTGGCTTTGCCGGAATTAAGCGATGTGGCGCATCAAAAAATCCTGATTCTGCGCGGCGATGGCGGACGCGAATTGCTCGGCGACACGCTGACCGCACGCGGTGCGACCGTGGAATATGCCGAATGTTATCAGCGCGGCAAATCGCATTGGGGCATGGCGGATTTATTGCGCGAGCTGCCCGATGTCATCACCGTCACCAGCAGCGAGGCGTTGACGTATTTGCACCAGATGCTATGCCAAAATATCGCGCTGCTCGCCACGCCGTTATTCGTGCCGCACCCGCGCATCGCGGCATTGGCACAACAACAAGGCTGGACAAAAATCATCACCAGCGCGACAGGCGATGACGGTTTACTCGCAAGTTTGATAGCATGGCGCAACACCAAAGGAACAACATGAGCGAAATCAAACCAGAAACTCCAACGCCAGCCAAACACACCTTGGGCGATATGTTTGCGCGCATCACGCTGACCCAACTCACGCTTATCGTGCTGGTCGCGATTTTCGTGTGGCAATGGCTGGCTTCACATCACGACATCAACGCGATGCAAGACCAATTGGCGCAAAAAATCGCCGAGATGGATGGCAGCAATAAAGCCAATTCCGTGTTGCTGGCGAAGACCCAGGAAGACACGCGCGAAATGGCGGCGAAACTGACGCTGCTGGAAACGCGCTATGCCGAATCGCAAGGCCAACGCGCCGCGTTGGAAGCGTTGTATAACGACTTGTCCAGCAGCCGCGATGAAACCGCGCTGGCGGAAGTCGAACAATCTTTGCTCATTGCCAGTCAGCAATTGCAATTGTCGGCGAATGTTAAAGCCGCGCTTATCGCCATGCAAACCGCCGATGCGCGCTTGCAACGCATGAACCGCCCCGCCTTGAACGGCTTGCGCAAAACCATCGCGCAGGATATGGACAAACTGCGCGCGCTGCCGAATGTGGACATTTCCGGGCTGACGTTCGAGCTGGATAGTTTGATTGCCACTGCCGATGAGTTACCGTTGGTTTATCAGCAACGCATCCAAGAAAACACACCGCAAACCGCCGCGAATGCCGACGAAAACCGTTGGCAAAAATTATGGCGCGAAATCTGGCTGGAAGTGAAGCAATTGGTGCGCATCCAAAATACCGGCAAAGCGGAACTGCCGCTGCTGTCACCGGAGCAGGAATTCTTTTTGCGCGAGAATCTTAAATTGCGTTTGCAACTGGCGCGCATGGATTTGCTGGCGCGCGACGAAACTGCGTTCAAGCAGGAAATACAAACTGTGCAGCAATGGGTGCGCCGTTATTTCGACATCAAATCCACCAATGTGCTGAGTATGCAAGCCGGTCTGAAAAAAATCGGCGCGGCCAGCATAGACATCGAGCTGCCGGACATTTCCAACAGCCTGACGCAAGTGCGCAACTATCGTGTCAGCCGCGAACCCAAAGCCGACGCGCCGCGCGCCAAGGTGCTGAAATGAAATATCTGTTTTGGATATTGGTTTTGTTCGCCGCCGCCGTGGCGGTGAGTATAGGCGCGCATAACTCGGCGTATGTGCTGGTGGTCTATCCGCCCTATCGCATCGACCTGTCGCTGACTTTGTTCGTCGCCTTGATTATTGTCTTGATGCTGGCGGGATTCAGCGCGATGCGTCTGGTCATTGCAGCGGTGCGGTTACCCAAATATGCCCGCGAGTTTCGCGAGGCACGCGATCATGCCAAGAGTCAGGCTTTGCTCACCGACGCGCTGAATGCCTATTTTGAAGGCCGCTACGCCGCCGCAGAACGCGCCGCAGTCCACGCGATGGAGCTGGGTGATACCACCGCCTTACATCCGATACTTGCCGCCAGTTCCGCGCATGAGTTGCGCGAATTCGACAAGCGCGACGAATATCTGGCAATGGCGGAAAGCAAAGATGTGGGCGACTCCACTATGCGGCTGATGGCGACCACCAAATTCATGCTAGATCAACGCGACCCGGAAGCCGCGCTGGACGCGCTGGAAAAATTACGCGCCACCGGTGTGAAAAGCCACCTCGGCGCGTTGTCGCTGGAACTCAAAGCGCAGCAGCAAGCGGGACATTGGGACAAAGTGCTGGATATCGTCAAAGAGCTGGAAAAGCGCGCCGCGATTGATGTCACGGTCGCCGCGCAGTTGCGTTCACAAGCTTATTTGGAACATTTGCGCACCCGACAAAGCGCGCAAGAGGTCATCACCTATTGGCAAAAAATCCCCACCGAATTCAAATGCCGCGCCAAGATCGCCGCTGCCGCCGCAAACGCGCTGATACAACATGGTGACTGCACTTTCGCCCAACAGATTTTGTCGGATAGTCTGAACACGCAATGGGATAGCGACCTGGTCGCATTATATGGCGATTGCCCAAGCGATGATGTGCTGGCGCAGATCGAACAAGCCGAAAAATGGCTGAACCAACACCGTGACAACGCGGGTTTGCTGCTCGCTCTGGGCAAGCTATGCGCGCATCAAAAATTATGGGGCAAAGCGCAAAACTATCTGGAAGCCAGTGCCAGCATCAAACCCAGCCGTGCCGCCCATACCGCACTCGGCCAACTGGCGGAACGCCTGGGCAAAACCTATGAAGCGCGGCGTCACCGGCAACAGGCGTTGGGGATGAAATAGGATTTGGGATTTGGGATTTGGG
>JBAVPP010000122.1:0-3585 GCA_049693175.1 Gallionella sp.
TTTTTTAGCCGTGCTGCAAAGTTGTCTAGCTTGTTCGCGTTGCCCGCTTTGAAAGCATCACGCGCCGCCAGAAAATCAGCATCTTGATCGGCCCATGCGGCGTTTACGCAACAACACAAAAAAAATAATATTAATTTCTTCACCTATTCAATTACCAGTAAATTAAGTTTGCCAGCCAACCATTTTGCCGTGGTGGCTTGTATCAAAATGGTCATCAGGATGGCAATAAACGTCACAGATGCGATGATGTTCGCACTAGGTGCTTTGATGCCCAACAGCAAGCCGGCCAGTGCGCCCGGAATTACGCCGGTCTCGCGCGTCCAGCACATGAACAACAATTCCTGAAAGCTCCATTTTGCGCGACGATCCGGTAGGGCGCACAGAAAGACAGTGGCGGGACGCGCGATTAACATGAATACGACTACTACTGCAATTCCCGAATATAGATATTGATTCATCAGCGCGAAATCCACTTGTGTGCCGAGCAAAATAAAGATGAACATGCGCATAATGAGCGCGGTCGTCATCACAAAATCTTCAAGCTGGTGACTGTCGTTTTCGCTTTGCTTAAAACCCAGTGAGGATTGATTGCCCAGCATGATGCCGAACACGAACACTGCCATGAATCCGCTCGCTCCCATGCCGTCCGCGCCCATGTAGGCAGCGATTACCGCCATCAAGCTGACCACCGGCGCAAATTCAGCAAGAAAGCCGAGTCTTTCATGCGAGATGAATAAGGCGGCGAGATAGCCCAGCACACCGCCAATCACCATGCCTAGCAAGGCTTGTTTAAGTAGGTCGAAAATGGCTACACTCAGCGAGAAGTCGCCTGAGCCCATCACGATGCCGAGTACGGTAAAAGTGAGAATCGCGCCCATCGCATCGTTGAATGCCGACTCACTCATTACCGTTTGCGCGACGCGTTCTTTGATGCGTACTTGTTTGAATACCGGTACCAGTGTGGCCGGATCGGTCGAAGCGAGTACCGAACCTAACAGCAAGGCGATGATAGGCGACAAGCCGAGAAAATAATGCGCGGCGATGCCGGTGATGACGGCAGTGATGAGTATGCCTAGTGTGGCGATGCTGAGTAGCGTAATCCAGACTTCTTTGAGCACCTTGAGTTTGATGGATGCGCCGCCATCGAACAAGATGTAGCTCGATCCGAAAATCATAATCAACTGATTGATGGTCGAGTCGGCTTTGATATTCACCCAGCCTAAAACGCTAGGGCCGATCAGCATGCCAATGAGCAAAAAAACAACCACGTCGGGTACTTTCACCAGTCGCGCGAGTAAGCCGGAGAAGCTGCCCACGGCGAGGATGATGCCGAACATGAGCAGTATGTGTTTGGCCAAGTCTAAAGACGCGTTGGATTCCATTTTGCTTATTTGATCTGGCCGCGCTCTAATGTGATGCCGACCATCTTGCAATTGCGTATCGCCTGCAATTTTGCCACGCTAATCTTGACCCAAGGCGCGTTGAAATCTTTGATGATGATTTGCGCGATGTGTTCGGCCAAGGTTTCCAGCAGCGAGAAATGTCCCGCGCTCAATACCGTTTGTATATGTTCGGCAACTTGCGCGTAATCCAATGCGTCGTCGATGTCGTCGCTGATGCAAGCGCGGCTATTTGGCAAGGCGATGTCGAGGTCAATCTGCAAAGTCTGCGGCACGAGTTTTTCGCGCTCATATATACCGATGAGGGTGGTGACTTTGAGTTCGCGTATGAAAATGATGTCCATAGTGTTTGTTATTGAAAGTGGATATGGCTAGCTAAATGTGTGGAGCTTTTCGGAATCAAGTAAAATCGCCCACTTGTCTATTTTAGGGTATTCCCGATGTTGACCATAGCTTTTGTCATTGCAGCTTATCTTTTGGGATCGATTTCTTTTGCGGTTGTTACCAGCAAAGCCTTTGGCATCGCCGATCCGCGCACTTACGGTTCGGGCAATCCCGGCGCAACCAATGTGTTGCGTAGCGGTAAAAAAGCGGCGGCTGCATTGACCTTGTTCGGTGATGCGGCAAAGGGCTGGCTGGCGGTATTTCTAGTAATGCACTTTTTGCCCTTGGAATATACTTTGACTGCGCTGGTCACTTTGGCGGTTTTTCTGGGTCATGTGTTTCCCGTATTTTTGAATTTCAAAGGCGGCAAAGGTGTGGCGACCGCGCTGGGAATATTGCTGGCCTTGAGCGTCTGGTTGGGGTTGGCGGTATTGGCGACTTGGTTGCTGATAGCCGTGGTGTTTCGCTATTCTTCCTTGGCGGCATTGGTTGCCGCAAATGCCGCACCGCTATTCGCTATGCTGTTTGGGTTGCGACCTGAATTGGTGCTGGCAACCGCCATCATGTCCATACTGCTAATCTGGCGGCACAAGGGCAACATCCAAAATTTGCTGACTGGGAAAGAATCCAAAATCGGCGGCAAGAAAACCGAAGCTTAATTAGCTTGGCTTATCTCTTGTAGATTCCATCTGGCTTTGACATTGAAACGGTAATGCTTGTCGCCTAGTTGTTTGGCAAGGCGTAACGCTCCGGCAAAAGCAATCATCGCGCCATTGTCGGTGCAGAATTCCAAATCAGGATAAAACACGCGACCACCACGCTTTTCGATGTCGCCGGTCAAGCGTTGTCGCAGTAATTTGTTGGCACCCACACCGCCAGCAACCACCAATTGATTTAAACCGGTATGCGCCAACGCCGCACGGGCTTTGTGTGCCAATACATCTATGATGGCTTCTTGGGCAGCATACGCGATGTCAGCTTTGGTTTGCGTTGTGCCGTCGCTATTGTTGACAGCTGTCAATACGGCTGTTTTTAGTCCGCTAAAACTGAAATCAAAATCGCCGCTGCGTAACATAGGGCGTGGTAACTTGTACATGTCGGGTCGCCCCTGTGCGGCGAGCGCGGCTAAAGCTGGGCCGCCTGGATAACCCAAACCCAATAGTTTCGCGCTTTTGTCGAATGCCTCGCCAGCCGCATCATCCAAAGTTTCACCTAGAAGTTGATATTCCCCCACTCCGTCGACTCGCATCAATTGCGTATGTCCGCCCGACACTAATAATGCGACAAAAGGGAAATCGGGGGCAGGATCCGACAGTAGTGGGGATAGCAGATGGCCTTCCAAATGATGAATGCCGATAGTGGGCAGGTCGAGCGCGAAACCTAATGCATTCGCCACACTCGCGCCTACTAATAATGCGCCCCCCAAGCCTGGGCCTTGAGTATATGCGATGGCATTCACTTGTTTAATCGACACGCCGCTATCACGCAACACTTGGCGTATCAAAGGCACGACACGCTGCACGTGGTCGCGGGAGGCTAGTTCTGGAACGACACCGCCATATTCCGCGTGCATGGCAATTTGCGTATGCAATGCGTGTCCGAGCAAACCAGTACCCATCTTGTATAGCGCGATGCCAGTTTCATCGCACGACGATTCAATTCCAAGCGTAAGCAATGCCATTTATACCCTTTCAAAACAGAGGCACATTGTAGTGAATAATGGTGGCGTTGCATGGGGAGTTGGTAATAATTGCAAAGATATTACAAATAGTAGTTGACGCGGAATAATCTATCTGTAGAA
>JBAVPP010000123.1:0-2011 GCA_049693175.1 Gallionella sp.
CGACGCTGCTGCTCGGACAAGCCCGTGGCGCGGCGATTTGCGCGGCGGTGCTGGCAAATTTGCCGGTGGGGGAATACACCGCGTTGCAAGTGAAACAAGCGGTGGTCGGCAACGGTCACGCTGACAAAGAGCAAGTGCAAGCGATGGTGGTGCGGCTGTTGAAATTATCCGGCACACCGAGTGCCGATGCGGCGGATGCGTTGGCGTGCGCCATCTGTCACGCGCACGGCGGATTAGGCTTGGGCGCGTTGGCGACCAAGGGTTTTCGGGTTAAAGGCGGGAGATTGATTTAATGATAGGACGACTGAGCGGAACATTGCTGGAAAAAAATCCGCCGCAGATTTTGCTAGATGTGCAAGGCGTGGGCTATGAGATTGACGTGCCGATGAGCACGTTTTATAACCTGCCGCCGCTCAACGAAAAAGTGGTGCTGCACACGCAATTCGTGGTGCGCGAAGACGCGCAACTGTTGTACGGATTTTTAACTAATGAAGAGCGTCTCGCGTTTCGTCAGTTGCTTAAAATCAGCGGGGTCGGCCCCAAGCTCGCGTTGTCGGTGCTGTCTGGGCTGAGTCTGGGAGATTTGTCCGCCGCCGTGGTGAATAAAGATGCCGCGCGTCTGACCAAGATTCCCGGCGTGGGCAAAAAAACCGCCGAGCGACTGATACTCGAACTGCAAGGAAAATTTGTCGCTACCTCTTCCGCTAGCGTACACGGCGCGCCGCTTACATCTGGTAACAACGATATTGTTAACGCCTTGCAAGCATTGGGTTATAACGACAAGGAAGCCGATTGGGCAGCGAAACAATTAGCCAAAGATACGAGTGTGTCGGACGGGATACGGCAGGCTCTTAAATTATTATCCAAAGCATGATACACAGCGATAACCTTACCTCTGAACCGCGCGTCTCTACGCCTGCCGTTGCTTCCAAACAGGAAGAGGCGCTGGAGCGTGCGCTGCGTCCCAAGCAACTCGACGAGTATGTAGGTCAAGAAAAAATACGCGGACAATTAGAAATTTTTATTCAGGCGGCGAAGCAGCGTAAAGAGCCGCTCGATCACGTGTTGCTGTTCGGGCCGCCGGGTCTGGGCAAGACGACGCTGGCGCAAATTATTGCGCGCGAGATGGGTGTAAATTTGCGCCACACTTCCGGACCGGTGTTGGAACGCGCGGGCGATCTCGCGGCGTTGCTGACCAATCTCGAAACGCATGACGTGTTGTTTATCGACGAGATACATCGGCTCTCGCCGGTGGTCGAAGAGATTTTGTATCCCGCGCTGGAAGATTATCAAATCGACATTATGATAGGCGAAGGGCCGGCGGCGCGTTCGGTGAAACTCGATTTGCCGCCGTTCACGTTGGTGGGTGCAACCACGCGGGCGGGTATGTTGACCAATCCGTTGCGTGACCGTTTCGGCATCGTGGCGCGCTTGGAGTTTTATACGCCGGAAGAATTGCAGCGCATCGTGATGCGCTCGTCGGGATTATTGGAAATGAATCTGGCGCAGGACGGCGCGCTGGAAATCGCCAAACGCTCGCGCGGCACGCCGCGAATTGCGAATCGCCTGCTGCGCCGCGTGCGCGATTATTCAGATGTGAAAGCGCAGGGCGTGGCGAGTCGCAGCGTTGCCGATGCCGCGCTGACTATGTTGGATGTGGATACTCAAGGCTTGGATGTGATGGACAGAAAGCTCTTGCTGACAGTGATCGAAAAATTTATGGGCGGGCCGGTGGGTGTGGATAATCTCGCCGCCGCCATTGGCGAAGAGCGCGACACGATAGAAGACGTGCTTGAACCCTATCTCATTCAGCAAGGTTATTTGCAACGCACACCGCGCGGACGTATGGCGACCGCGCATGCTTATCAACATTTTGGTTTGCGGATGGCCAATATGCCTGTTAATGGAGACTTGCTCGATGAGTAAACACAAAAAATTTTCGTTGCCGGTACGCGTGTATTTTCACGACACCGATGCGGGTGGCGTGGTGTATCACGGCAGTTATGTGAAT
>JBAVPP010000124.1:0-8078 GCA_049693175.1 Gallionella sp.
GTATTGCAGCAGCAATTGGGTTTTGTGTCGCGCGCGCCGCGTTTCGCCATCGCGCATAAATTCCCCGCCGAAGAAGCGACCACCACTTTGCTGGCTATCGAGATACAAGTCGGGCGCACCGGCGCGCTAACACCCGTGGCGCGGCTAGAGCCAGTGTTTGTTGGCGGCGTGACCGTGACCAATGCAACGCTGCACAACGAGGACGAGATACGCCGCAAAGATGTGCGCATCGGCGATACCGTGGTGGTGCGTCGCGCCGGCGATGTGATACCGGAAGTGGCGCGCGTAGTTATCGAGAATCGCCCTAGCGATGCGCAAGAATTCCTTATGCCGAATCTGTGTCCGGTGTGTGGCTCGCATGTCGCCAAAGCGGAAGACGAAGCGGTGTGGCGTTGCTCCGGTGGCTTGTTTTGTCCGGCGCAACGCAAGCAAGCCTTACTGCATTTTGCCAGTCGTCGCGCGATGAATGTGGATGGCTTGGGCGATAAATTAGTCGAGCAATTAGTCGATGCGAATATTGTCCGCACACCGGCTGATTTGTATCGGCTGGGTTTGCTCGCGCTGGTTAATCTGGAACGCATGGGCGAAAAATCCGCGCTGAATTTATTGGATGGAATTGAACACAGCAAGCACACCACGCTGGCGCGTTTCATCTTTGCACTGGGCATACGCAATGTGGGCGAGACCACCGCGAAAGATTTGGCGCAGCATTTTGGTGGCTTGGAAAACTTACTCGCCGCCGATGAAGCCGCGCTGCTACAGGTGCGCGATGTCGGGCCTATCGTGGCGCAAAGTTTATTGGCATTTTTGCACGAGCCGCATAACCGCGAAGTCATTGCGCAACTGCAAGCCTGTGGCGTGACGTGGCAAGAGCATGAAATGCAAGAGGCAACGGCATTGCCGCTGACCGGCAAAACTTTTGTGTTGACCGGAACGCTGCCGACGATGAGCCGCGATGAGGCTAAAGAAAAACTCGAAAATCTAGGTGCGAAAGTCAGCGGCAGTGTTTCCAAAAAAACCAACTATGTGGTGGCAGGGGCAGAAGCCGGAAGCAAGCTGGATAAGGCGCAAGAACTCGGTATCACGATTTTGGACGAGGCGGGTTTGAAGGAATTATTGACCTCCCTCGTCTGAATCAAAATCAAAGACCTGGCTGTGCAACGGTTATGCTGCGACATCAGACGGGTTTCCTAGTAAAATGCCCAGTTCCAAATAATCATTATTCTTAAAGCAAAGCGCAATCGAGTAAATTATGGCCATTACAAAAAAACCAGCTTCTGTTCCTTTCGTTCGTTCCAACCAGCTCACATTCGAGCAACTGCTGTCCAACCACATGGTTTATACCGAAGGCAAACTTGCCAAGAACGCGACCGAACGCGATTGGTATGACGCTTCTGCCCATACGGTGCGCGATCATCTGATAGAAAAACTTTCCGCGACGATAGATGACAACAGCAAGCAAGATCCCAAGCGCGTCTATTATTTGTCGCTGGAATTTTTGATCGGGCGCACGCTGTCCAATGCCGCGCTGAATCTGGGCGTGAAAGAAGAACTGGCTGAAGGCTTGAAGGCTCTCGGACATGAGTTGGAAACTATCCAAGAAATGGAAACCGATGCCGCGTTGGGCAATGGTGGTTTGGGTCGTTTGGCGGCGTGTTTTCTGGATTCGATGGCGACTTTGAATGTGCCGGGCATGGGTTACGGCATACGCTATGAGTACGGCATGTTCAACCAGCGTATCGAAAACGGTCAGCAGGTTGAGTATCCCGACAACTGGTTGCGCTACGGCAATCCTTGGGAGTTCCAACGCCCTGAGCGCATGTATCCGGTGCGCTTCGGCGGACATGTGGTGGATCTGCCGACCGGGCATGGTCATGCGGTTGAACATCGTTGGGTGGATATGGAAACCGTGATGGGCATGGCTTACGATGTGCCGATTCCCGGTTACGCTACCGAGACTGTCAACAATTTACGCTTGTGGGCGGCGAAAGCTCCGCGCGAATTCGATCTGGAATCGTTTAACGCGGGTGACTACATCGGCGCGGTGCAGGAAAAAGAAGTGGTCGAAAGTTTGTCCAAAGTTTTGTATCCGAATGACAGCTCGGCGATGGGTAAAGAGTTGCGTTTGAAGCAGGAATATTTTTTCGTTTCGGCTTCCATACAAGATATTTTGCATCGTTTTTTGGCTGACCACTCAGACTTGAGTAAATTGCCGGAAAAAGTCGCGATTCAATTGAACGACACGCACCCTGCTATCGCGGTGGCGGAGTTAATGTATCAATTGGTGGATGTACATCACGTCAAGTGGGGCGAGGCTTGGAAAATCACCACGCAAGTATTTTCTTACACCAATCACACACTGATGCCGGAAGCGTTGGAGACTTGGGCGGTGGCAAAATTCGAGCGGGTGTTGCCGCGCCATTTGCAAATCATTTACCAAATTAACCATCAATTTTTGGAACAGGTGAACCATAATTTTCCCGGCGACACCGAGTTGTTGCGCCGTGTTTCCATCATCGACGAAAACAACGGCCGCCGCGTGCGCATGGCGTATCTCGCCATCATCGGCAGCCATACGGTGAACGGCGTGGCGGCGATACACAGCGAATTGTTAAAGACCACTTTGTTTGCGGATTTTCATCGCATTTATCCGAAAAAATTTATCAACGTGACCAACGGTATCACGCCGCGTCGCTGGTTGAATCAAGCCAATCCGAATCTGAGCCAACTCATCGCGTCTCGCATCGGCGAAGGTTTTGTGCAGGATTTAGCCGAGTTGCAAAACTTGGTTCCGCACGCCGACGATGCCAAATTCCGCAAAGAATTCCGCGCGGTCAAACAAGAGAATAAATTGCGTCTGGCGAAGATTATCAAAGACAAAGTCGGCGTGACTGTCGATCCGAATTCTTTGTTTGACGTGCAGATCAAACGCATACACGAATACAAACGCCAGTTGCTCAACGTGCTGCACGTCATCACCCTATACAACCGCATACGCAGCGGGCAGGCAAAAGACTTCACGCCGCGCACGGTGATTTTTGCGGGCAAGGCCGCACCCGGTTACAAGACCGCGAAGCTCATCATTCGCCTGATTAACGACGTGGCGAATATCGTCAATAACGATCCCGCCGTGGGCGATTTGTTAAAGGTGATTTACTATCCGAACTACGATGTGTCATCGGCGGAAAAATTATTTCCCGCGAGTGATTTGTCCGAGCAGATTTCCACTGCCGGCACGGAAGCATCTGGCACGGGCAATATGAAAATGGCATTGAACGGCGCGCTGACTATCGGCACGTTGGACGGCGCGAATATCGAAATCGGCGAAGAAGTTGGCGCGGAAAATATTTTCATCTTCGGCCTGACCACACCGGAAGTCGCGGACTTGCGCGCTCGCGGTTACAACCCCGCCGTGCATTACAACAACAACGCCGAATTGCGTCAGGTGTTGGAAATGATTGCCCACGGTTTTTTCTCGGTGGAAGAACCCAATCGTTATCGTGCTATCTACGACAATCTCACTCAGAACGGCGACCACTACATGCTGCAAGCCGATTACGCGAGCTATGTGGCGATGCAGGAGCAAGTCAGCGCGGTGTATCGCGATCAGGAAGAGTGGACACGCCGCGCGATTTTGAACGTGGCGCGCATGGGTAAATTCTCCAGTGACCGCACCATACGCGAATATGCCGACAAGGTTTGGAAAGTTAAACATCCCAAGTCGAAATAAGGCGGACACGCGACAACCATGAAACTCGTTCTTGCCGGTGACATCGGTGGCACTAAGACCCGCCTCGCGCTGGTCGAAGTGCTGGGAACGCAGGTTCATATTCGCCACGAAGCGAGTTATGCCAGCCGCGATTTTTCATTATTTGAAACGCTGCTCGCCAGTTTTCTCGATGGCGTGGATGCCAATATCCATGCGGCTTTTGGTGTGGCAGGCCCGGTGCAGGGCAGGGTGGTGCAAACCACTAATTTACCTTGGCTAATCAGTGCCGACGCGTTGCAACAACGTTTCGGTTTTTTGTCCTGTTCCTTGCTAAACGATCTCGAAGCGACTGCTTATGGTTTACCGGCTTTGCATCAGCAAGACTTATACACGCTGCAAAGTGGCGCGCCGGAGGCGTGTGGCAATCTCGCGGTGATTGCGGCGGGAACAGGCTTGGGTGAGGCGGGATTATTTTGGGATGGTGCGCAGCATCAGCCCTTTGCCACCGAAGGTGGGCACACCAGTTTCTGCGCCGGCAACACGCTGGAATTCGCCCTGCTACGTCATTTGCAACAACAGTTCGGACACGTCAGTTGGGAGCGTGTGGTGTCCGGTATGGGCATCGTCAGTGTGCATGAATTTTTACGCGCCTATCGCAATGTGGTTGTGCCGAACGAACTCGCGCAAGCCATGCGGGACGGCGATGCGGCGGCCGTTATTTCGCAAGCGGCGATGCATAGTCAAGATGAAATTTGTGTGGAAACCATGCGGCTTTTCATGCGTTTGTATGGCGCGGAGGCGGGCAATCTCGCGCTCAAAATAATGAGTCGCGGCGGCATTTATTTGGGTGGCGGCATCGCGCCCAAAATCTTGCCGCTGTTGCAACGCGGAGATTTTCTGGACGCATTTTTGAACAAAGGACGAATGCGTCCGCTGCTGGAAGCGATGACGGTGCAAGTGATTTTGAATGACAGAGCCGCACTGTACGGTCCGGCATTATGTGCGGCGAGGCTGATAAATAGCTAAAGAATTTTATTCGCAGATTACGCAGATTTTTTCTAAGTTTTAATCTGCGTAATCTGTGGATAGTGTTCTTCGAGTAATCAATTACAAAAATAACGAAAGGAAAATGCTGTGATAAAAATTTTGTTTGCCACTTCGGAAGTTGCCCCGCTGATTAAAACCGGCGGACTCGCGGATGTCAGCGGCGCGTTGCCAGCCGCGCTGCGTGCATTGGGTATGGATGTGCGCGTCATCGTGCCAGGCTATCCGGCGGTGATGAAACACTGCGCCGACTTTGAGATCATCACCACTTTCGCGCATCTGGTTGGTTTTCCATCGGCACGTTTGTTGTTTGGTCGCATGGAAAACGATGTGCCGCTATATGTGTTGGATTGCCCCGCGCTGTATCAGCGCGACGGTGGCCCTTATCAGGATGTGAACGGTCAGGACTGGATAGACAACGCGCGGCGTTTTGGTCTGTTGTCCAAAGTCGCCGCTATTCTGGGCAGTCGCGCCACGCCGCTGGCATGGCATCCCGATATTGTGAATGGCAATGATTGGCAGACCGGATTAACTTCCGCGTATTTGCATTTTATGCCGGGGTCGGTGCCTAGCGTGATTACCATACACAACCTCGCGTTTCAGGGAAATTTTCCACCCGCGATGGTGTCGGCTTTGGGATTGCCCGCCGCCAGTTACGCCATGCAGGGTCTGGAGTATCACGACCAGATGTCGTTTCTTAAAGCGGGACTTTTTTATGCCGATCACATCACCACGGTCAGCCCGAATTACGCCAAAGAAATCCAACAAGACGCATTGGGTTTTGGTATGCAAGGCTTGCTCACCGAACGCAACCATGAACTCACCGGCATACTCAACGGCATAGACGTGGACGAATGGAATGCGGCGTGTGATCCGCATCTGGCAAAGAATTTTGACCGTGCAAATTTCAGCGGCAAAGCGGTGTGTAAAAAAGATTTGCAAACCAGACTTGGTTTGCGTGTCGAGGCGAATACGCCGTTGCTCGGCGTGGTCAGTCGCTTCACCCATCAAAAAGGTTTGGACTTATTGTTGGAGATTGCGCCGCGCCTGATGGAGATGCCGGTGCAATTGGCGATGCTGGGCAGCGGCGATGCGCACATGCAAAATGTCGCTCAGGAATTGGCGCAGCGTTATCCGGGCAAAATCAGCGTCACGGTTGGTTTCAATGAAGCCTTGTCGCATCAGATTGAAGCGGGCGCGGATATGTTTATTATGCCGTCTCGTTTCGAGCCTTGCGGCCTGAATCAGATGTATAGCCAACGCTACGGCACGCCGCCCATCGTTCATGCCACGGGCGGTTTGAGCGACTCGGTGGAAGATTGCAATCCGCACACTGTGGCGAATGGCACGGCCAGCGGTTTCGTGTTTAGCGGTATGACCACCGACAATTTGTACCACACCATCCAACGTGCCGTGCAACTTTACCGCACGCCCAAAGACTGGCAGGCCTTGTGCAAGAATTGCATGAAAAAAGATTTCAGTTGGGAGGCCAGTGCCAAAGCCTACCGCGATGTGTATCGCAATGTGCTGGGGCTGTAGGCAGATTTTTCCTAAGGGATGATAGTCTTTACCCGCCGATGTGAACCTATGTTGGCAACCTTGGTCTGAGACGAGGCCGCGTATTTTTTTGTTGTGGCGCACCGCGATTCAATAGCTCTGTTTCTATTTTAATAACGACAAGTAAGGAGACATTATGGGTATCATCTGGACGGTAATCGTTGGGTTCGCAGTTGGTGTAATCGCCAAAATTCTGCATCCCGGCAAAGAAAACATGGGCTTTATAGTCACGGTTTTGCTGGGTATCGCGGGTTCATTTTGCGCCGGCATGTTGGGCCAATATTTGCATTGGTATAAAGCCGGAGAAGGCGCGGGTTTTATCGCGTCGGTATTGATGGCGATTGTATTGCTGGTGATATACGGCAAGGTCGTCAGCAATAACGGCAGCAGCGATAAATAATTCTGTGTTGCACGGACTCTGTTTTGAGTCCGCATTTTCTCCCCAACTTATGGAAGGTCATCATGCAATCTTCTACTCAAATCGCGTACACCTCGCAGCCTGTTACGATCGTGCAATCCGCCCCGGCATTGACCGCCGAAGAAATTGAACGCCTGCGCGGCGAGTGTAAAAAAATGGTGCGCCGTCGCGCGCTGTTGTCGGCAGCCTCTTCTTTCATTCCCATTCCAGGCATCGACTTGATTACCGACACCGCCGTGTTGGTGCGACTGATACCCGAAATCAACGAAAAATTCAGGCTGAACGAAACACAAAATCGCGCGCCCGCCGTTAGTGGCAAGCTGTTCACTTTTCGTTTGTTAGCCACTGCCGGCGCGATGTTCTCCAGCCGCGTGGTCACGGCGAGTGTGGTGATTGGCGTGTTGCGCGCCGCCGGTCTGCGTATGACTTTGATGGAGGCGGCGCGCATCGTGCCTATCGCCGGACAAATCGTCGCGGCGGTGCTGGGTTATCTGGCGTTGAGCCATGTGGCGGGAAAGCACGTGGACGAATGCGCCGCGCTGGCGCATGAGATGCGCCAAGTCAATTCCACGCGATAAGGTATTACAATTCCAACCGCGCGCCTCGTGTCCATGCGTGATGCGAGGCGCGTTATTTTTTAATCATTAGGAAAATTCGCCATGTTGTTTCTCAAACTTTTTCATTTGCTCGCCGTGTTGATTTGGGTCGGCGGCATGTTTTTCGCCTATGTCGTATTGCGTCCAGCCGCCGTTGAAATTTTGCAACCACCGGAACGTCTGCGTTTGTGGAATAACGTGTTCGCAAGATTTTTCGTGTGGGTATGGCTATCCATTGCAGTGTTGTTACTGAGCGGTTTTGCCATGATAGAAACTTACGGCGGCATGGCGCATGTGGGACGTTATGTGCATATCATGCTGACGCTGGGATTAGGCATGATGGCGATTTTCGGCTATGTGTATTTCGTGCGCTATCCTATGCTGAAAAAATTTGTCGCAGCAGAACAATGGAAAGAGGCGGGCGCGACGCTAGGCAAAATCCGCGAACTCATCGCCATCAATTTGGGTTTGGGATTGTTTACGGTAGTGGTTGCGATGACCGGATTACTGTGGGGCTGAGATGAGTGAAAGCGGGAAAAATCTATATCCCGAAGCTGCGGGGTCAGCTGGAAATTTTTCCCGTTTTCCGGCTGATTTATTGCGTACTATCGTTGATGCCGTGCCGGGCATTATCAATGTTTCAGACCGCGCGGGCCGTCTGCTGTTGTGGAATCGAAAATTGGAAATTGTGTCGGAGTATTGCGCCGCTGAAATTACCCAATTACATTGCCAAGATTTTTTTACCGCAGATGAT
>JBAVPP010000125.1:0-3646 GCA_049693175.1 Gallionella sp.
TCAACAAACTGTGCTGCACTAATCATGTTTGCCCAACCGTCTGCCGCCGCGCTGAATCATGTGCTCGCGCAGAACAGTTGGGCGCAACCGAGGTTGTTGCGCTACGCCGGGAAAACGGTGCGATTCCATATCGCACCGTTTTCTTTTGCCTATATTATTTTGAGTGATGGCTCGCTGCAAGCCACGGATAGCAAGGCTTCCAGCGATGTGACCTTGGGCATTGCACCGTCATTGTTGCCGCGTTTGTTGGCAAAAGATGAGGCGGCGCACGCGGGGATTTCCAGTTCCGGCGATGCGGCGTTGTTGGCGGAAATATTTTATTTGTCGCGTAATTTGCGTTGGGATGCGGCGCAGGATTTAAGCCGTGTCACCGGCGACATCGCGGCGGAGCGTATCGTGCAAACCGTGCAAAGTGCGCGAGAACATGTGAGCGATTCGGCTTTGCATTTTTCACAAGCACTAAGCGAATATTGGACAGAAGAGCAACCGTTGCTCGCCAAACCCAATCAACTCGCGGCTTTCGCGGTAGGAGTCGATACCTTACGCGAAGATGTGGCTCGGCTGGCTTTGCGTGTGCAACGTTTTTCCCAAAAATAATCCATGCGCATTTTTCGTTTAATCAAAATCATTTTTGTGGTGTTGCGTTTCGGTCTGGACGAATTTTTGCTCGCCCATGAAAGCGTGCGTTGGTTGCGTGTGCCGCTCAATATTTTGCTGTTCTTCCGCAGCACCAGCAAGCCGCGCGCGGTGCGGCTGCGGCTGGCGTTGGAAAATCTCGGGCCGATTTTCGTCAAATTCGGACAGATGTTATCCACGCGACGCGACCTGATGCCGACTGACATCGCCGATGAATTGGCGAAGCTGCAAGACCAAGTTCCTCCCTTCCCGTCAGCGCAAGCCATCGCAATTTTGGAAGCGAATTATGCTCGTCCGTTGCGCGAAGTTTTTCAGAGTTTTGAAGAGCTGCCCATCGCCAGCGCATCGGTCGCGCAAGTGTATTTCGCTGTGCTGCCGGATGGTCGTCACGCGGCGGTGAAAATTTTGCGCCCCGGTATCAAAAGTGTTATCGCGCACGACATCGCGCTGCTCAAAGTCGCCGCCGATTTGCTGGAAAAATTATGGGCGGACGGCCGTCGACTCAAGCCAAGATTGGTGGTGGAAGAATTCGAAAAGTATCTTGGCGACGAATTGGATTTAAGTCGCGAAGCGGCGAATGCCAGCCAGTTGAAACGCAATTTTGCTACTTCAAAATTGCTGCTCGTGCCCGAAATGTATTGGGATTTTTGCAGCGAAAACGTGATGGTGATGGAGCGCATGGTTGGCACGCCAGTCAACCAAGTTGAGACTTTGCGCCGCGATGGCGTGAACATTTCCAAGCTGGCTTCAGACGGTGTGGAGATTTTTTACACGCAGGTTTTTCGCGACGGTTTTTTTCATGCCGACATGCATCCCGGCAATGTGCAAGTCGCGGCTGACGGCCGCTATATCGCGCTGGATTTCGGCATCATGGGCACGCTGACCGATACCGACAAAAATTATCTGGCGCAGAATTTTATTGCTTTTTTCCGCCGCGATTACAAACGCGTCGCGCAAGTGCATATCGAGTCCGGCTGGGCTCCCGCCGCAACACGTGTGGATGAACTGGAAGCGGCGATACGGGCAGTATGCGAACCCATTTTTGACAAACCGCTGCGCGAAGTTTCCTTCGGCAAAGTGTTGTTGCGCCTGTTTCAAACCTCGCGTCGTTTTGGTATCGAAATCCAGCCGCAGTTAGTTTTGCTGCAAAAAACGCTACTGAATATCGAAGGTCTGGGATTGCAACTCGATCCCGAACTCGACTTGTGGAAAACCGCGAAGCCCTGGCTGGAACGCTGGATGAGCGAGCAGGTTGGCTGGCGTGGTTTGCTCAAATCGCTACGCGAAGAAGCTCCGAATTACGTCACGCTGTTGCCGCAATTACCCCGTCTGTTGCACCAACGTCTGCACGAGAAAAATTCTCGCGCCGAACTCGATGCCACCATGCGTCAACTGCTAGTGCAACAAAAACGCCGCAATGTATTGTTGCTCGCAATCGTGGTCATTTTATCCGCACAAATGGCGTTGTTTTTGCTCGGCTGAAATCATGCGACTGCTTTCTATTGCGCGCTAAATTTTTTTAGCCAGTCTAAGCTCAACTGCGTTGACTCGCCACCATAAAAAAGGGAAGCTGATTTAGCTTCCCTTTTTTTCCGCCTATCCGAACGACTGTTTAATTGTAGTCGGGATAATTGGGGATGTTCACAGTATCGGAATCATACACACCCTTGGCCGCTTGGGTGTGGCAGGTATTACACATACTGAGTGACTTCACATCCTTGTTACCCTTAATCATTTTTTCGGGGATTTCATGGTGTACACGGGAGATGTAACGCAACTCGGTGATGCGCAACGGTGCAGGGCCTTTTTCAGTTGCAACCGCGATTTTGCGAGAACGTTTGTACCATGAAGTTTCTGCGGCATTGTTTACCGCGTAATCCAAGATAGCCTCGCGTGTCGCGTTATCAAGTTCCGCATTTTCACCAAAATGGTTTTTCAGCGCATCCGCAGTCAACAGCTTTTGCCATGACTTCGCAGGCAACAAACCGGGCTGATAAGCAAAGTGGCAATCGCCACATTCCTTGGCGTATCTTTTATCGGTAACGGGTTTAACACCTTTCATGCGATCAATGCTGAACAGCCAGTCCGACATGGAATCTTGCGCGGCAAAAACGGGTGCGGTGATTAACAAAGTGCTGCTTAACAACGCGGCGATTTTCAATTTTTTCAACATTTAGCCACTCCTTACCAAGTCAATTTAATCGCAACAACCATCGCCAGCGCACCCAATTCCGCAACGCCCGCATGGCTAACCGGAGTGGTCGAGTTGGCCGATTTGTTCACCGCGTAAGCCATGGTCAACGCACCCGCCGCACCTAACAAAGCATGCAGATTGTCAGGGTCGCTGAAGCCGTCTTCAAAATGGAAATCATCCCAGTGGTCAATCAAACCGGAGACCACGGTGGCAACTGCCATTGCACCCGCAGCTTTGCCTAGCTGCGCATGGGTGCCGTTGGTTTGGCGCGGTTGCGTGGTTGCGGGACACACACCTTCGCAACCGCTGCTCGGTGCAGTTACCGCAGTCAAACCCGCCAGAACAACGGTAGCCAAACCCATGTACTGATGGAGCTTGTCACCGGAAAACATCGGCGGTTCAAATTCTGCCGTTGGAGTTGAGTGCGTGACGCTGGGAGGTAAATTCGCACTGGTTGAATCATTCGATGCCAGTAAAAACGAATGTGCAGCCTTGGCTTCCGGGGGCAAGCTCAGGTTCAAAGCGGCATCTTCGGCACATGCCGCGCCTGACGCTGCAAGCATACACAGGCCGGCTAGCCTGCTTTTGAGTTTGAAACTACTATTCAATTTCATATTCACTCCTTAACAGTTAAAAAAATTGGGATGCGGAACTTATTTGTGTAAATAAAAATAGCCAAAGCCTACGACGATTACGAACATCGCCAGCGCCAGCCAGTTATACGAGTTCTTGATACCTTGTTCGGCATCAGCGGGTTTCGCGCCGGTAATCATGGCGCGCACCAGGTTTTCTTTGTGTAACACGCTGCTCACAAAC
>JBAVPP010000126.1:0-2046 GCA_049693175.1 Gallionella sp.
AGGATGGACAGCCTCAAGACGTGGAATCCGTAACCAGATGTGGTCACCCTCAACCTTTAAATCGAACTCTGCACCAGGAAGACCTGTAACGGATTCGCGTCGTCTAATGAAGCCTTTTAGATTACCAAGACGGTACCCGCGTGGATCGACATCTTTAGCCTGCTCACCTATGTAATCAAGCAGTCGGTGAAGTAACTCGTGTGCTTTATCCAATCCATGCTCCCTGTCTAATTCTTTTGCACGGCAAACTCATTAATAATTGTCCCATAATTCAGAACTTCACGCGCACAGCGGGAGATTGTCATTGGGGAGAAGCTCCATATCTGAATTTAAGTTGAGTTTGGCTTCTTTGCCCAAAGCTCAAGCAGAGTATACTTACAAAATTGATGTGTATCAGCCAAGTATCAGCTAACAAGTGGAGGTTGTTAATGGTTGCTAGTTCGAAACCCAAGAGTGCGTTAATTGCTTATTGTGTACTTGCAGAAAGGCTCCGAACTCCAGGAGTTGGAAGGATGCAGGCATTGACGCCTTTCTTGGCGGAAGCATGCCGGCAGTTTTCCGGAGATTTATTCGATGCGTCAAAATTTTCAGACGCAGTAGCTGAACGCTACGGAATTCGTATTCCACGATTAGCAGCTCTTGGACTTACTGATCAACTTGCGCGCAATGGTCTCCTCGAACCTGTCTCGAATTACTCATCCGTAGCTGTCTATCGATACACAAAACAGAGCGAAACCGTTGATGCATCTTCGGAGAATCCAGTTACTGAGGGAGAAATCGAAGCTGTACTACAATCTTTTGTAACTCATTGCCGAACAGACAACAGATTGCAAACCAAGAGCGACGCGGCGTTGCAAGCCGCATTTTTGGACAGATTGCTAAATGTCGATTCAATGCGTCTCTTAGTCAGAAGAGAAGCTTCAATCGCTGCAAAAAAAACCGCCAAAACTTTGGTCATCACGACCCCGGCGAATCCAAACGAGCAACATGACAGAGATGAACTTCATATTGATTTCTTGGTATCACAGTTCCTGCTTGAATTGAGAGACAATAACCATGCAGCTTTCGAACGTGTATCGAACGTTGCATTTGCAAATATGGCAGCAGAGGCTATCTCCTGTTTTCTTGAGCCACCTGCCGAGAATAGACCTTTAAATGATTTAACCGTTTATCTCGACTCCCCATTGCTTCTAGATATGCTTGGTGTGAACGAGGAGTACACAGACTACGGATTGGAATTGTTAGCCTCCATAAAGGCAAGTGGAGCTAAAGCTGCAGTATTTGATCACTGCATCGCCGAAGCTGAAGCGGCAATCCATGCACAACTGAACTACTTGCGTTCTGGGATCAATCAAACCTCGACTAATTGGGGAACGTCAACGAAACCGGGCTTACTTTCTGCTCTGGTTGGAAATCTTGGCGAAAGAGCAGAACAGCGTCTAGGAATCGAAATTCATCGTGATCCAGATGTAAGTCTTCATCGAAAATCGCCAGCCACTGTTGGTGACATCGAAGCAGAAATGACACAACGAATGCAAGCCTGGCGCAATGAAGATGCAAAGGAATACGACAGAAAATCCGTATGGGCTATGCTCTCTATCAGGAGCACTTCCACACCCTGTCCGCGCATCTGCGATTCCCAAAGCCTTCTACTTACACGAAATACACCTCTCGTTGGAATTGCTAATGATGCATGGTTAACTTGGCTCAAGGGATCTACGAAACATAGTAAAACTCATATAGAAAATTGGTCTCCAATTTCAATGTCCGACAAGCAATTTGCCGGTTATCTCTGGGCAAGAACTGGCGGAAGTGATGGATCAATGTCGCGTGCCAGACTTCTCGCACACTGCTCGTCGGCGGTACGACCGAGAGCGGACGTAAAGGCTCGGGCATACAATTTGGTTTTGGAATTAAGTGGAAGTCAAGAAGCAGAAGACTTGCAAGCACTACTGGAAGACAGAGAAGGCGCAAGAGCGCTAATGCGCGTCACCAAAGGTGATCCAGAAGATGTCACCCGTGAACGCCTACCTTTCATTCTTGAGC
>JBAVPP010000127.1:0-8462 GCA_049693175.1 Gallionella sp.
GTGCCATGTTATCTCCATGATTGGGGGTATCGATTTTTATCATGAGTCAGACACCCCCAATTAAACCCCCAAGTGGGGGTAGATTGCAATGGAATGCTTCGGAACACATCGGCAATAAAAAACCCGCAAAGCTATTAACTGTGCGGGTTTCTTAAACAGCGATGGACTGCTGTGGACTAATTTGTGGTGGTGATAGGTGGATTTGAACCACCGACCCCAGCATTATGAATGCTATGCTCTAACCAACTGAGCTATATCACCACGAAGCGCGGCATTGTCCAGATTTCCCCTGGGCTTGTCAATCAATTAAGACGAGCAAATCGCGCGCCGTGCTGTATGTTTTACGCAGAAACCCAATCTTTTGCCGTGCCGTACTCCTTGAATACTTGGATGTCCGCATCAATAAATATGCGCGAAACCCAGGCTTGCCAAGTACGCCATTGGTCATCGGTGACTACCGCAATCTTGCTGAAGTCGTGCTGATGTTGGCGGTTAAAAAATTTTACTTCCTCCCAGGCAACATCGGGTGTGTAACCCAACATGCCGCGCAAATCGAACAACAAACTGACTTTGCCGGGTGCTTTGAGTTTGTACAAAGCTTGTTCTTCAAACTGTTTGAAATCAGCAATCGTGAATTCGCCCATCACAGCGACGTTAATCAGATTGGCGTTTTGTTCGATGGTAATCATTTTCTTGCCTCTTGATGTGTGGGTGTCAGGTGCAAGCTTAACACGCCGCTGGCGATGATGCAGGCCATGCCCATCCAACTTAACAGCGGCAGAGTCTCATGCCATAACGCCATGCCGAACAGGCTGGCAAACACGATGGTGCTGTATGCCAGACTGCCCACCACCAGTGTCTTGCCAACTAGGTAGGCTCGCGTCATGGCGAGTTGCGCGAGCGTCGCGGTGCAGCCCAGTCCGAGCAAGATAAACCAGTCATGTGTGGTGATAGTGTGAATATTATCGAACAGCATCCACACGCCGCTGCACACGGTGGCGATGACGGTGAAGTAGAACACGGTGCGCGAGGCGGGTTCGCCCAAGTTGCCGAGTTGTTTGACGTTGAGATACGCAATGCCTGCGAGGAAACCGGAGATTAATCCGAGCAGACCGGTAAACAGTTGGTCATGCTGCAAAGTCGGATGCAGCAGCAACACCACACCGCAGAATCCCAAACCTATCGACAACGTTAATGGCAAATGGAATTTGTCTTTGAACACCAGCGTGGTGAGAATGGTGAGGAATAGTGGCGCGGTGTAATTGAGCGTGACGGCGGTGGCGAGCGGCAACACCGTGATGCAATAAAAAAACAATCCCAACGCCACCGTGCCGGACAGCCCGCGCCACAAGTGATTGCGCCAATGCTTTGTGGTCACCACGACGCGCTGTTGACGCATGATGAAGTAAATAAATATCAGTCCGAAAAAAGACCGGTAAAAGACCAATTCAACATGCGAGAAATGCGCCGCACCGAGCTTGACGAACACGCCCATGCAGGCAAATAGAACTCCGGCGACCAACATCCACAACGAACCCATATCTAAGTCGTCATTCCCGTGCAGACGGGAATCCAGGTAATTGAATAATTCCTTGCTGTGCAAGGACAAAACCATAAAGGCATTTTGAATAGAGACGCTAAATTCCCGCCTGCGCGAGAATGACGTATGTAGTTACTTCAAAGATGAGACGAAAGATTGCGGCGCAGGTATTCATGGAAATGCAACATGCCATCTTCGGTCGGCGACTGATATGGACCGTGCTGCTCCAAGCCTTGTTGGTAAAGGGCTTTGCGACCTTGATGCATTTTCAAACAAATGATGTCGTCTTCCACCGCCGTCTCGTGATACGCCTTTTGTTCGGCTTCCACAAAATCGCGTTCGAACAGGGCAATCTCTTCGGGATAATAAAATTCCACAATATTGCTGCACGATTCAGGGCCGCGCGGCACGATGGTGCTAATAACCAGCGTGTGCGGATACCACTCGACCATGATGTTGGGATAGTAGGTCAGCCAAATCGCGCCGTACTTGGGCAATTTCCCGCCGTACATGCGCAACACCTGTTCCTGCCATTTGCCATATACCGGGCTGCCAACCTTGCGCAGCGCGTTGTTAATGCCCACGGTCTGCACGCTGTATTGCTCGCCGAACTCCCATTTCAGATCGTCGCAATCGACGAAATTTCCCAAGCCGGGATGGAAAGGCACGACGTGATAATCTTCCAAATAGACTTCGATAAAAGTCTTCCAGTTGAACGCGTATTCATCGACTTCGACCCGATCCAGCATATAACCGGAAAAGTCCAAATCTTTCATTACGCCAACTTTGGCGAGGTCTTGGGCAACATCACGCTTGCCATTGAACAACAGTCCATTCCAATTTTGCAGCGGTGATTTGCCCAAGTGCAAACACGGATTCTGCGGAAAATGCGGCGCACCCATCAGCTCGCCTGTGGTCTTGTAAGTCCAGCGATGCAAGGGGCAAACAATGTGCTTGGCATTGCCGCGACCTTCCAGCATGGTGGCCTGACGATGGCGGCAAATGTTGGACAACAGTTCCACGCCGTTGGGGTTGCGCACCAGCACTTGCGCGCCGCCATCCAGCACTTGATAGTCGCCTAGATTGGGTACCATCAATTCGTGGCCGACATAATTCGGCCCGTTTGCGAACAGCGCGCGCTGCTCCGCCGCCTGTATCTGCGGATCGAAATACCAGCTCATAGGCGGTGCAATAGGCAGCTCGGTTAGCTGTTGAAGTTTGGCGATGTCGGACATACCCAGATAAATCCCTGAATATAAATACAGAAAGAAGGGGCGAATTTTCCCTTAAAAGAGTGCCGAGGGCAACCTAAATACTTAGCATGAATGCGCAGGCTATCTGTTTAAGCTCGAAATCATCGCTTTAATAGCCTCGATTTTTTGCGGCGAATTTCGTGAGCGGCTCTGTTAAAATGCCGATACTTTAGAAAATTGGAGTATGGCTATGACTTATGTGGTTTCGGAATCGTGCATCAAATGTAAATACACGGATTGTGTGGATGTCTGCCCCGTGGATTGTTTTCGCGAAGGACCGAATTTTTTGGTGATTGATCCCGATGAATGTATCGACTGCACCTTGTGCGTCGCCGAGTGTCCGGCTGAAGCCATTTTCGCCGAGGATGATTTGCCTGCTGAGCAGCACCACTTCCTCGCGCTCAATGCCGAGCTGGCGAAATTATGGAAACCCATCGTCGAGAAAAAAGATGCGGCCGCCGATGCGGACGAATGGAAAGAAGTCAAAGACAAGCTGCATCTGCTGGAACGCTAAACAGCATTGGGCATGCTGGTCTTCAAAAACCGCATTCGTAAAAAACGAATGCGGTTTTTGTGTGCCTTTGCTTGTGGTTGTTTATTAGTGCAATACCAATTCATCTTGATGCTGAATTGGTATTGCACTACACTGGGCCATCAATTACGCGTAGACGGTGGCTTGTTTTTGTGGGCTATCAATTGTCGGGCGTTTCGCCAGACTGTATTGCAGTGTAGTACATCAACGGCACGAAATCGAAATTTTTAGTTTCGTGCTGCGCCCGAATCGAAAAATTTCGATTTCGTGCCTAATTTCAAGGTAATTGATATCCCCTTCCGTGATAAAAGCGATTCAAAAATTCAAAGAACTGGTCGTCCCTGAGAAGACTCGCATTGAGTTTCTTTCTCCGCTAATTTTAGTATTCGGTGGGCTTGCTGTTAAAAGCGAGGATAGGTATTCGTCTTGTCGCAATGTCTTTCTAAATTGGGCGGCTGAAACAAATTTCAAATTGGCAAGATATTTACGTACACCAGAGCAATTTCCTGAGTGGAATCACTTTGAGGAAAAATACAATCTTGTAGATTTTGAAATAGACGTTGGCTGTCTTTCGAGTGGGATATTGCTATTTTTAGAAAGTCCTGGCGCATTAGCTGAGCTGGGGGCTTTTTGCACAGACAATGCTCTGTGTGAACGCCTTTTAGTTGTCCTAGAACAAAAACATTACGATGCGGACTCCTTTGTTAAATGGGGGCCAGTGCAGCGTATTGAAGATGCGTTTTCAGAGGAAGCTATATGCGTTGTGGGAACGACAGGAAAACCCCGTGAGTTTGAGGCGGAAGTTGCGGGTGTTGGGAAAGCATTGCAAGACAAAGTAAAGCCGCTGTCTGAAACGAAGCAATTCGATGCAAAGGAAAAGCGAGATCAATTCCTGCTAATTGCTGATTTGATCGAGTTGTTCGGCGCGTTAACCGAAATTGAGTTGAAAATTCTTTTGGGGTTTATGGGGGTTGAGCCGCTACACTTAAAGAGGATGTTGAAGCAATTAGCACTTTTCGAGTTAATTTTCAAAGTAGCGGTAAACAATGAACGCTACTACGTCCCCCCCAAGAAGCAGCGCATGTATTACCTCAAGTACACGGCACCAACAGAATCAAAGTTCGAAAGGGTGACTTTCAAACTTTTATCAAGTGATCCTGTGTTGAAGAAGGACAGTAACCGTAAAGTTGCGTATATGAAAATCCATGGGGAAAGTTTATGGAAATAATAGAACGCATCCAAAGTGATTTCGCGCTGTCCGAACATGATGTTCGTGTATTGCTATTTACAGCATCATATCGATACAAGTCGCACTCTATTGAAAAAAGACATGGTCGAGGTAAGAGACTTATCGCCCAGCCAACAGCTGAAATAAAGATTCTGCAACGTTGGGCAATTGAACAATATGTAGCAAAGCTTCCGATTCATAAAGCAGCAACTGCGTATCGATTAGGGGTAAGTATTAAAGAACATGCCGAAACTCACGCGAACAATAGATACTTGTTGAAACTAGACTTTAAGGATTTTTTCCCGTCAATATTAGGGTTGCATTTTGAAATGCATCTAAAGTCGCATACTGAAATTTCAGAGGTAGATGCGAATCATTTGATGAGGTTGTTGTTCCGCTTTGATCGTGAAGCCAAGGATTATGTGCTGTCGATTGGCGCACCCAGCTCTCCCGCCGTATCAAATACAGTCATGTATGATTTTGATAGTGCGGTTTCAGATTTTTGCAGTAAACACAACATTGTTTACTCAAGGTATGCGGATGATTTGGCATTGTCGACTAATACGCCCAAAGTGCTGAACGACGCATTCGAATATATTCAAAAATTATGCAGAGAATCGCCATATCCTCGACTACGGCTTAACGATGAAAAAACAGTGTTTACTTCCAAGAAACACAGAAGACAGCTTACAGGGCTTGTATTAACGAACGATGGAAAACTATCACTTGGACGTGAAAAAAAACGCTTAATTCGATCCATGGCCCATCGATATTCCTTGAAGCAACTTGATCAAGAACAAACTGCCCATTTAAGGGGGCTGCTTGCATTTTCCTATTCAATTGAGCCGTTGTTTTTTAGTTCAATTAGCCGAATGATTGGGGAGGAATCCTTTCAGCGTTTGATGAAGGGTTAACCACTATGGAGCTAACCAACAACGGCAAATCGCCAGCAGTGATAACTGTTTTTTTTGATAGTATTGCGTCTCATATGTTGGCAAAGCACGCGCCGCCGGACTTGCGTGGCATCACCGTTCTCATCCCCAACTACCACGTTGCTCAACCCTTGGCGCAAGCCTTGGTGGCAGCGGCCGGTGTGCCCGCGCTGCTGCTGCCGGACATGCTCACGCTCAACGATTGGGCGGCGACGATAAGTCTTGCAACGCCCACCGAACCTGACACGCAGCGCATCGCGCTGTTGTACCGCACCTTGCGCGACAACGAGTGGTTTAAAGATGCCGATCTATGGAGTTTGGCGCGCGAGCTGCTGTCGTTGATGGATGAACTCACGCGCCATCACGTTGCGTTACCCGCTTCCGCCGAGGAATTTTCCGAGCGATTGGCTGCCGCGTACTCGGCGCGCAGCGGTGCGTCTTTGCAGTTCGAGGCGCGCGTCGTGCATGAGTTGTGGTATGCCATGGCGGCGAACTCGTTCGATGGCGTGCGTGCGCAGCAGCAACGCCTGGCGCAACTCGCCGCGACTATTTCGCGACCGTTGTATGTGTTGCTTACTGCGGATCTGAGCGCGCCGGAAATGCAGTTTTTGCAACGCTGCCGCGAACGCGTGGCGGTTACGTTCTTCGACCTGCGCGAGCAAATCCAAGAAGTGGAGGGTTGTGCGGTGATTGCCTGCGCTTTGCAACGCGACGCGCAGCACACCGATCTGCGCCTGGATGCGGAGGTGCTGAAAAAAATTCCGGCGGCGCGCTTGTCGACACGCGTGCAACTGTTCGCCGCGCACGGTCTGGAGCAGGAGGCGCGCGCCGCCGAGGTGCAAATACGACGCTGGTTGCTACAGGGCAGGCAATCCATCGCGGTGGTGGTGCAAGACCGTTTGACGGCGCGGCGCGTGCGCGCTTTGCTGGAGCGCGCCCAAGTGCAAGTGCAGGACGAGAGCGGCTGGACGTTCGCCACACTGTCGGTGAGCACGGTACTGATGGGCTGGTTGGAGACGCTGCAGAACGATTTCTATTATCAGGACGTGTTGGACCTGCTCAAGTCGCCATTGTTGTTTGGCGATGCGTCCGCTGAGTATCGTCAGCATGCCGCCTTTTGTTTCGAAAAAATGGTGCGCAAGCAAGGTGTGGTGAGCGGTCTGGAGGTGTTCATCGAAACTTGCACCGATGCTGATTTGAGTCGCGCTCTGGTGCGTTTGCGCCAGGCGGCCGAGGCTTTGCCCAAGGGGCGCGTGACGCTCAAGCAGTGGTTGCTGGCCTTGCGCAACAGCTTGGAGATTCTGGGTGTGTTGAGCGCGTGGACGGAAGATGCGGCCGGCCAACAGTTGTTGCAACTGCTGGGCCAGTGGCGCGAAGAGTTACAACAGGACACCACACGGTGCAGTTTCAGCGAATGGAAACGCTGGTTGTCGCAACAGCTGGACCTCAACACTTTCCGCGATATGAGCGTGGAGAGCCCGGTGCGCTTCACCCATCTGGCGGCGACGCGCTGGCGCAGTTTCGACGCGGTGCTGCTGCTGGGCTGCGATGCCAAGCACCTGCCCTCCCCCACTAATAGCATGTGGTTCAACGATGCGGTGCGGGCCGCGCTGGGCTTGCCGCTCAGCGGTTTGCAGCGTGATGCGGTGCGCGATGATGTGCTCGGTCTATTGGCACTCAATGACGAGATATTGGTGACCTGGCAGGCGCACAAGAGTGGTGAGCCGAATCTGCTCAGCCCGTATTTTGAGATGCTGCGCGCGCTGCATGTGCTGGCCCATGGTGACGATCTGGCCGCGCAAGAGTTGGCAGCGATAGTCGCGACCGCCACGGTGCGCCAGGATGAATTTCTTTTGCCGCCCGCCGCAGTTATGCCCGGGGTCACGGGGGTTGCGCAACTCTTGC
Source organism: Gallionella sp. (assembly GCA_049693175.1). Taxonomy (GTDB): domain Bacteria; phylum Pseudomonadota; class Gammaproteobacteria; order Burkholderiales; family Gallionellaceae; genus Gallionella. Next base: position 7,391 of record JBAVPP010000127.1, read on the forward strand.
CGCAACGCATTTCGCCCTCCGGTTATAACAGCCTGGTCGCCTGCCCCTACCAGTTCTATGCGCGCCATGCTTTGCGCCTGAATGACTTGGACGAAGTGCGCGAAGAGATAGACAAGCGCGATTACGGTATTTGGGTGCATGCGGCGTTGCAACGTTTTCATGACGAGCATCCGCTGCTGCTGAGTCAAGACATCACGCACATGGCAGATGCACTGCGGCGTATCAGTGAAAAAGTTTTTGCTGACGCGCTGGCGCACGACTATCTGGCACTCGCCTGGCTGGCTCGCTGGCAGAAGATGATTCCCGATTATCTGGCGTGGCAGGTGGAGCGCGAGCAAGCGGGATGGCGATATGCCGCCGCCGAAGTGCCGTTCGAGTTTGCGATCGCGGACGGTCTGACTCTGCGCGGACGCATGGACCGCGTGGATCGCAATGTCGCCGGTGAGGAGTGCGTGCTCGATTACAAAACCCAGACCGAAACCGTGTTGAAGAGCAAGCTCAAGGAAGCGGGCGAGGATGTGCAACTGGCATGTTATGCCACGGTGCGCGGCGCACATCAGGCTGCGTTTGTGAGTCTGGAAGGCGGCGTGACCGACGTCGCGCCGCAGCAGGCCATGGAGGAATTGGCGCAACAGAATATTGAGCGTCTGCAAACCATGTATGCGCAAATGCGTGTCGGCATGCCCCTGCCCGCCAACGGCGCGGCATCTGTGTGCGCCTATTGCGAGATGCGCGGTCTGTGCCGTCAGGGTACGTGGGAGGAGGCGCATGGATAACGCGACCGCACTCGATCCGCAAAATTCGGTCGTCGTAGAAGCTTGCGCGGGTAGCGGCAAGACTTGGCTGCTGGTGTCGCGCATCGTGCGTCTGCTGTTGGATGACGTGCAGCCCGGCGAGATTCTGGCGATTACTTTCACACGCAAGGCCGCACAGGAAATGCAGGCGCGTTTGCGCGACTGGCTGTATGACCTGGCGACCCAGGACGATGAGTTCGTGCGCCGGTTTTTGATTGAGCGCGCCGTCGCCGAAGCGGACTTGGATACCATGCTGCCCAAAGCGCGCGGCTTGTATC
>JBAVPP010000128.1:0-6258 GCA_049693175.1 Gallionella sp.
TTCCAGTTATTGCGGGATACAATTTCGGGGCTGCCGCAAGTCGATGTGGCCGGCATCGTTGCGGCGAACGGCGATGCCATCAATTTCACCCGCAGTTTTCCCGCGCCCAAAATCAATGTGTCCGACCGCAATTATTTTAAGGCGCAGCGCGACAATCCTTCCCTGGGTTTGCTAATCAGTATGCCGTTGCAAAATAGGATAGACGGAAAATGGGTGTTCTATCTCAGCCGCCGCCTCAACGATGATGCCGGCAAATTTATGGGCTTGGCTCTGGTGGGAATTTCCGTCGATCAGTTCACCGATTTTTACGAACGCTTGGGCAAAAATCTGGGCGCGGGAGCCTCCGTCACACTCTACCGCAACGACTTTTCCATGCTGGCGCGTTGGCCGCGTGAAGACGGTGTTTTGGGTGAAAAAAATCTTGCCGGTATCACTCATCAAGTCGTGGAAGGCATGAGAAAAAATAGCGCGGTTATCTACACCGATGGACATAGTGGCGCGACTGATGATGCGGCAACCGCCCATCTGGGCGCGGTTCGTGTGCTGAGTAAATTTCCCTTGATTGTGAATCTGACAATCAGCGAGGACTATTTTTTAGAAAACTGGCGGCGCGCGGCAAAATCCATCACGCTTCTTGCGGCGGGAAGTATCGTGTCTTTGTTAATCGGGGCATATTTCCTATCGCGCCTCAACCGCCGCCAAAAGCACGCCGCGATGCTGCTGAAAAATCTGAGCGATGAAGTGCCGGGCATGTTATTCCAGTTAAAACTCAATCCGGACGGCAGCAGTTACTTCACTTATGCGAACAAAGTATTCCTAGATCTCTACGGACTTAAAGCCGAACAGATTCCCATCGAAGGGCAAAAAATATTCGCCTTTCAACATCCCGACGACCAAGAAATGCTGCGCGCTTCTATTCAGGAATCGGCGCAAAATCTCACGCCTTGGCATCTGGACTATCGTTTGCAATTCCCAGACAAAGGCGTGGTATGGCGGCATGGCGATGCGCAACCGCAAAGACTGCCGGATGGCTCTATACTTTGGCACGGCTATATCGCCAATATCACCGAGCGCAAGATTGCAGAACAAACCTTGCAAAAAATGGAGGCGCGTTTTCGCAATATTTTGGAACGCGCGCCTATCGGTATGCTGATTAACGATCTGGAAGGACATCTGTTATATGCCAATCAGGCATTTTGCGATATGTTGGGCTACCAAAATGACGAGCTAAAAAAATTAACTTTTTTTGACCTTACCCATCCCGAAGACATAGAACTCAGCCTCCCTTCCAGACAACAATTGCTGGAAGGAAAAATCGACTCGTATCAATTGGAAAAACGCTATTTGCACAAAAATGGCAAGACCGTGTGGGCGCGATTAACCTCTACTCTGGAGCTCAATAGTGAGCACGCGTCACCGCGCTTCATCGCGCAAGTCGAAGACATCACCGAACATAAGCGGGTCGAGGCAGAACTGCGCATCGCCGCCACCGCGTTCGAATCGCATGAAGGCATGATGATCACCGATGCCCATAGCCGCATCCTGAAGGTCAACCGTGCTTTCACCAGCATCACCGGATACAGCGAGGAAGAAGTGATTGGTAAAAATCCGCGCTTCCTCCAGTCGGGTCATCAGGATGAAAAATTCTATGCGGCGATGTGGAATAGCATCAGGCAAAATGGCTCTTGGGAGGGCGAAGTTTGGAACTTGCGCAAGAACGGCGAAATTTATCCCGAACACCTTTCCATCACTGCCGTAAAAGACGCGACGGATACCGTCACCCATTATGTGGGCGCGCTTAACGACAGCACACAACGCCAGCAGATGCTGGAAAAACTGCGCGGTACTGCCAGTAAATTGGAACGTGCCAATTTGCAGATCGAGGAAGAACGCCAACGTCTGTTTGAACGTGTCGAAGAACGCACCGCGCAATTGCGTGCGGCAAACAAAGCCAAAGATTCCTTCCTCGCCACCATGAGCCATGAGATACGCACACCACTGGGCGGATTGATGGGCATGATGGAGTTGCTGGACATCTCGCAGCTTGATCATAGTCAGCGCGAATTGTTGCGTACCGCACGCGAATCGGCAAACAATCTGTTGCGCATCGTCAACGATATTTTGGATTGGTCTAAGATCGAGGCAGGCAAACTTGCCATTGTTCCGCGCCCCGCCTCCATCGCGGAGATGTTCAAAAACGTGAACGACACCTACGCTCATACCGCCATCTCAAAAGGGATTATGCTGGTGTGTCATGCCGATGAAAAGTTATGTGCCATGCATAGCTTCGACCCGCTGCGCGTCTCGCAAATACTCAACAATCTTGCCAGCAACGCGATCAAATTTACCGATCACGGCAAGGTGGAAGTTCATGCCGAACATGTGGCACTTGCAAATGACGCGGAGACCATACGTTTCAGCGTTAAGGATAGCGGCATCGGCATCAGTCTCGAACATCAGGCGCGCATTTTTCTGCAATACGAACAGGCCAGCGTTGACACCGCGCGCATGTACGGCGGAACCGGTCTGGGACTGGCGATTTGCCACAGACTCACCAACTTGATGGGTTGCACACTCAAGGTGGAAAGCACGCCCGGTGTCGGTTCAACTTTCAACTTCACTTTAACGCTACCGATTGCGGATGCGGCGCAACAGGAGCGACCGTCACACGCCAGACAACCCACGAATAATTTGGTGATGAACAACCAAAACAGCACGATACTGATTGTCGATGATCATCCGGTCAACCGCCTGTTGCTCAAACAACAACTGGCTCAGCTTGATCTCAAAGTCGAAGCTGCCGAGTCCGGCGCACCGGCGTTGTCGCTATGGCAGAACAAACACTACGACCTCATCATCACCGACTGCCATATGCCGGAAGTAGATGGATACGAGCTGACCCGCCGCATCCGCGAAATCGAACAGCAGACCGGTGCGCAACGCATCCCTATCATCGCTTGGACGGCAAATGTGTTGACCGAGGAGGTGAGCCGTTGCCAGGCGGCGGGCATGGACGACATGCTGACCAAACCCACCGAGTTAAACCATCTGCGCGAGATGTTGCTGAAGTGGCTGATTAAAGTGAATGAGCTGCCCGATGCCGGATGACGCTTATTCGAAACGATAGCTCAAAGAAATGAAACTGCTATCCAAGGTGCTTGTGCCCACGATAGGGCTGGACTGTGTGGCATTGCCCAGCCATTTGCGGCGCGCATATAAATTGAGGTGATATTTTTGCGTCAATTTAACGTCCAATAGCACACCCAATAAAGGATTGAACGAACCGCCCGGTTGATACGCCGCGTACTGGCCACCAACGGCTTCCTGTGCGGAGATACCGTAGTAATAACGCACATATTCCGCCGACTGATATTCCGCGCCCGCCAGCGGATAAACCATCAACGCCGGCGTGCCGAATTCAGCCGCGTAAATCGCTTCAAAAAGATTGCCATTCGATTGATGGACATCGTGAAAAGCATTGATGAAAAACGCGCCCACGGGAGTGGTTTGCATGGTACCCAAACCAATCGGCAATGAGGTCTGCCTGTTGTGCAAGCCGCGCAGGTTGGCGGTGTCCGCATGAAAACCGTCCTGACTGAACCGGCCTGATATTTCCACATATCCGTAGCCAAGTTTTGCCGTTTTAATTCCCAGCGTATCGATACGCAAAAACATTCTGTCGTAATCGAACGTGCCATAAGGCAACACCGAAAACAGGTCACTTTTACCACGCACGATGTTGCGTGTGTAATAAGCACCCACGCCCATATCGCCATCAATGTGTTTGGAAAATTCTTCGGTTTCTGCAAGCACCCTCCCGCCAAACACCAACAGCGCGGACGCTAACAGACCGTGCGATATGCGTTTCAAATTGGCAGCACCCGAAATTCTCACGATAGTTTTATAAAAACGTTTCTTCAAAACTCACAATACTGCCCGATGCCAAACCGTCGTATCCCGCCAATGCATTAATCGCATCGTGGAATGTTTGGCTTTGCATGATATTGAGCGCGGGCTTCACCAGCCCCTGCTCCAGCGCGTTGGCTTTGCAGGCAAAAAAATATTTTTCGCTCGCCATGGGAATGAAATCCAGATCGAATTTTTTTGCCGCCGTTTCCACGCCAAAGCCCGCGTCCGCCATGCCACTTGCCACGTATGCCGCGACTGCCGCATGGGTGTATTCGACATTTTCGTAATCGGCAATTTGCTTGGGTGAAATCTTTTCTTTCGCCAGCAACAAGTCTAGCAATATTCTGGTGCCCGATCCGTTTTGGCGGTTGATGAAGCGCAGATTTTTTCGTTTCAAATCTTTCAGTCCGCCTATTTTTTTCGGATTGCCTTTTGCGATAAATAGTCCCTGCTGGCGATAGGCAAGATGTATCAGCGCGTGCTGTTTCGGGTTCAGCCATTTGAGATAAGGCCGGGCAGCCTGTTTGAATTCACCGACCGGCACATGAAACCCCGCCATATCGCATTCGCCATGCGCCAAAGCCACGACGGCCTCGAGACTATTGCGATAATTTATCTCGACAGGAACGTGAACGGTTGCCAGTTGTTTGATGAGCGTGTCCACCGCAAATCCGTGCGAGGCGGTGATGCGCAACGCGCTAGACACACTCGTTAAAATTATTTCAAGTTCGGAGGCAAAACTTTCCAGTATCGGCGACAAACGCGCGGTGATACGTTTGTCCGCCCAGATGAGTTTTTCTGCCAACGGCGTGAGCGTCGTGCCTTTGCCTCTGGATTTTTCCAATAACGGTGCGGAGAATTCCTGCTCAAAATCGCGCAACATTCCCCATGCGTGGCGATAGGATAAATTGGCACTGGCAGCAGCACTACTGATGCTGCCGTGATCCCGTATCACGGTGAGCAATTGCAGCAACACAGGCAAGGACACCGCCGTGCCTTTGCGATTTTTCAGACTCCATTCGGGGCGAATTTCAAAATTCATATATGCTAAATATAACCTATTGAGGGTAGTTAAACCCTGTGTTAACTTGCGGACAAACACAAGTTTCACGGAAATTACAAAGCTAAATTATGTTTTTAATAGCCTATTAAAGCAATCATCCGATGGCATCAGGGAAAACACTATGAGTTCTGATTATACCGAGCAAATCGCCGCCATACTCGACGCACACCGCAACCAGACCGGCGCGCTATTACCTATCTTACATAAGATACAAGACTCACTCGGTTACATCCCGCCCGATAGCGTCGCGCAAATTGCCAGCGCGTTGAATCTGTCGCGCGCTGAAGTGCATGGCGTGATTACTTTCTACCATCACTTTCGTACCACGCCGCCCGCCAAACATTCCATCCACATCTGCTGCGCCGAAGCCTGTCAAAGCATGGGCGCGGAACATCTAACGCGACACGCCGAAGCCAGTCTGGCACAGGTAAAAACAAGCGATTGCGAATTGCATCCGATTTACTGTTTGGGGTTGTGCGCGAACTCTCCGGCGATGATGATAGACAATGAATTGCACGCCCGCGTCACGCCGGAAAAATTCGATAAATTGCTAGAAAAGATGGGGGGTGCGATATGAGTATGATTGTTTTCGTCCCCCGCGACTCCGCCGCGCTGGCACTGAATGCCGATGCGGTCGCACACGAAATTTTGGCGGAAGCGCAACGCCGCAATATCGCTATCAAATTGGTGCGCAACGGCTCGCGCGGCATGATGTGGTTAGAGCCGTTGGTCGAAGTGCAAACCGCGCAAGGCCGTGTCGCATATGGCGCGGTGGAAGCTGATGATGTGTGCGCGCTGTTCGATGCCGATTTTTTACACGGTGGAAAACATAAATTGGCTCTTGGTCTGACCGAAGAAATTCCCTATCTGAAAAAACAAGAACGCCTGACTTTTGCGCGCGTCGGCATCACCAATCCGGTGTCGCTGGAGGATTACCTCGCGCATGACGGTTATCAAGGCTTGCGCAAAGCGTTGACCTTGCAGCCTGAGCACATCGTGCAACAAGTGACCGATTCGGGTTTGCGTGGACGCGGCGGTGCGGCCTTCCCCACCGGCATCAAATGGCAGACGGTGCTGAACGCGGCGGGCGCGCAAAAATACATTGTGTGCAATGCCGACGAGGGAGATTCCGGTACGTTCTCGGATCGCATGATCATGGAAGGCGATCCATTTGCCCTCATCGAAGGCATGACTATCGCGGGTTTAGCGGTCGGTGCGACACAGGGTTACATCTATGTGCGCTCCGAATATCCCCACGCCATTTCCACTTTGAATGAGGCAATCGC
>JBAVPP010000129.1:0-2945 GCA_049693175.1 Gallionella sp.
CTGTCGCGCCATTCAGATTGGCACGCCCGTCACGCGCGGCATAACTATAAGTCTCGACCTCACTTTGCCCCTGCACGACGTAAGGCGAGTACACGATAAAGTCATTATCAGCGCGGGCACTGTTTACACACAAAATGAATATGCAAGCGAGCAGCAAAACGCGAATACTTTTCATCAAAAATTCGCCTTGACGTTTGCAGACTGAGCTTGTTTACCGCCATAAACGCGCATCAGTAACAAGATGCTCAAAAATGTTCCCGCATAGAACACGATTTGAATGCCGGAGGGGCGGGCGATATAGCCCACCAGTATGTGCAACAGTTGCCCGAATAAACTATTTTGGCTGAGGATGTGCGTCGTATTCCATACGCCGTTGCCTAACGCGGGTAGCCAGCCGGCTTGGTTGAGGAAGCCAGCCGCCTGTGCAGACAGTCCCGACGCGATGAGCAAAAGCAGCCAGCTTGTGATGGAAAAAAAGTACCGTGTGGCGATACGCAACAGGCCGAAATACAACAATACGCCAATCAAGATGCCGACGAGTGTTCCGCCCAGCCCCCCCATCAACATGTCCACACTTTGCCCGCCGCCGGTGGCGATGGCCCACAAAAACAACACCGCTTCCGAACCCTCGCGCATCACGGCGGCAAAGGTGATGAGCAGCAACGCGAGTAATGGACGTTGACCGCTTCGCACACTAGTGCCTACGGTTTTAACTTCGGATGAAAGTTGCCGACCATGCGCGCTCATCCACACGTTATGCCAGGTCAGCATGGCAACCGCGATGAGCAGAATCGCCGCATTAAGTATGGCTTGCCCGTCGCCGGAAAAAGTAGACGCGGCGATATTTGCCAGTGCCGCCACGAGCGATGCGCCGCACAAACCCGCGACTATGCCGCCAGCTACCCAGCGACCTCGTCCGGCGATGCCGCGACTCGCGCCAATCACGATGGCGATGATGAGTGCCGCCTCCAGCACTTCACGAAACAAAATGACAGCGGTTGCAAGCATGGTTGCCTCTCCTTAATTGGCAGTGGGTCGTGCGACGATAGTGCCCTGCATGTCGCGGTTGAAGTCATTGAAAAATAGATAGTTGCCGGGGTCCAAAGGCCCGATATATAGCGTGGTTTCACCGTGTGCCGGAATGAGGATTTCACGCGACAAATCGTAGCTTTCGAATTCTGCCGGAAGGTCATCCAGATTGCGTATCACCAGCTTGATCTTGACCCCGCCGGGTAGTGTCAGCTGTTGCGGGTCGAAGTGTTTGTTTTGCACGGTCAGCACGGCGGGGGCGGCATCTGCCGCCAGTGCGATATGGCTTGGTGCGGATGTGTAAAACAATAGGGCGAACAACAGCGCGGACATACGCATCATTTTTCCTTTGGTGATTTGGAATGGAATACTTAATATAAATGATAATCGTTCTCATTTGTATTTGCAAGCAATCTGGGATAAGATTTTTCCTCGAAGTCAAATTGCGAGGAATGCGCCGTGAGTCAACCTATCCATCTCAAGAGTGCCGGGCTGAAATCCACTTTACCCAGAGTCAAGGTGCTGAGTCTGTTCGAAAGCAGCGAGGAACACCATTTAAGCGCGGAAGATGTTTACAAGAAACTGCTGGCGACAGGCGACGATGTCGGATTGGCGACGGTTTATCGCGTACTGACCCAGTTTGAACAGGCGGGGTTATTGGTACGGCATAATTTTGAGGGCGACAAAGCGGTGTTCGAGCTTAATCAAGGCAAACATCACGACCATATCGTGTGCCTGCAATGCGACCGCGTGGAAGAATTTTACGACGGCATTATCGAGTCGCGCCAGAAAAAAGCTGCCGCCGAGCGTGGCTTTTCCGTGCAAGATCACGCGCTCACCATCTATGCCAACTGTCTAAAACCCAAGTGTCCGAACAAACGCAAATAAGTGACAAGGTGGATTGATTCGACGCGTTATTTCAAAGCGAGCTTGAGCCTCTTTTCTTTTGCCAGCAATTTGTGCCGAACAAGGTAAAATGCCTCCCGCACAAAAGTTACCAACCGAACAATCCCATGCAGACTTTTTCCAACTCAGACGCGCAAATTGATCAGATCAAACTGCCTCCGCATTCAGTCGAAGCGGAGCAGTCGGTGCTGGGTGGACTGTTATTGGAAGCCAGCGCGTTGGATAAAATTATCGACTTGGTTTCTGCCGACGATTTTTATCGCCAAGAGCATCGCCTCGTGTTTCGCCAGATTGTGCGCTTGAGTGAAATGGCGAAGCCGGTGGATGTCATCACCGTCGCGGAGGCTTTGGAAAACGCGGGCGAACTGGAAAAAGTTGGCGGCCTGCCATATCTGGGCAGTCTCGCGCACAACGTTCCATCGGCAGCCAACGTGCGCCGTTATGGTGAAATCGTGCGCGAGCGTTCTATCATGCGGCAACTCGTCGAAGTGGGAACCGAAATCACCAGCAGTGCCTACAATCCGACCGGACGCGATGCCGCGCAATTGTTGGACGAAGCGGAAAGCAAAGTGTTCGAGATTGCCGAAGCCGGCTCTAAAGGCAAGCAAGGATTTATGGCGATGCCACCACTGCTCACGCAAGTGGTCGAACGTATCGAGACTTTATACGCGCGGGAAAACACCAGCGACGTGACCGGCACGGCAACCGGTTTCACCGATTTGGACAAGATGACTTCCGGCTTGCAACCCGGTGATCTCATCATTGTCGCGGGTCGTCCGAGTATGGGTAAAACCGCGTTTTCCATCAATATTGCGGAAAATATCGCACTGGAAGAAGTTGGCAAAAAAGATCCCAAACCGGTGGCGATTTTCAGTATGGAAATGGGCGGCTCACAACTCGCCATGCGTATGCTGGGTTCGGTGGGTAAACTCAATCAGCACGACTTGCGCACTGGACGTTTGCAGGACGATGATTGGGGACGCTTGACGCACGCACTGGGACGATTGAAT
>JBAVPP010000130.1:0-2499 GCA_049693175.1 Gallionella sp.
GACGCGCTTCATTCTTATTCAACATATCAACCTCGATTATTTCTTCTTGGTTTCTTTCAGGATCACCACTTCGTCGGAATAACGCACGCCTTTGCCTTTATAGGGCTCAGGTTCACGATATGCACGAATCTCGGCGGCGACTTGTCCGACTTGTTGCTTGTCCGAACCGGTCAACACGATCTCGGTCTGTGTAGGAGTTGCAACTTTGACGCCCTTCGGCATCTTGTGCACCACCGGATGCGAGTAACCCAGCGTCAAGTTCAACGAATCACCGGCAGCTTGCGCACGGTAACCCACGCCAACCAGCGTAAGCTTGCGCTCGAAGCCTTTGGTCACGCCGACGATCATGTTCGCGACAAGCGCACGAATCGTACCGGACTGCGCATCTGCCTGGGCGGACTCATCAGTGGCCTTGCACAACAGGGCATCGCCCTCGCGCGCAACAACCACATCACCCTTCAGCACTTGTGTCAGGGTACCCAACGGGCCCTTCACGGAAATTTTGTCGGCTGCCAGCGTAACTTCGATGCCTGCTGGTACCGCGATAGGATTTTTAGCGACTCTAGACATATTTCCCCCTTACGCCACGATGCACAGCACTTCGCCGCCGATGCCGTTGGCGCGCGCTTTGCGATCTGTCATCAGTCCTTTTGAGGTGGAAACGATCGCAATACCCAGATTATTCATCACACGCGGTATGTCTTCGCTGCCCTTGTATACGCGCAGGCCCGGACGGCTAACGCGCTGGATCTTTTCGATCACAGGACGGTCAGCGTAATATTTGAGGCCGATTTCCAATGTTGGCTTGCCGTCATGATCGATGACCTTGAAGCCTTCCACATAGCCTTCGTCCAGCAAAACCTTGGCAATCGCAGCCTTGATCTTGGAAGAAGGCATCGACACCGTTACTTTTTCCGCCATTTGCGCATTACGAATACGCGTCAACATGTCGGAGATCGGATCACTCATACTCATAGATTCACCCTTACCAGCTTGCCTTGACTACACCAGGTATTTCACCGCGCATTGCGTATTCACGCAATTTAGTGCGCCCCAAACCGAACTTGCTAAAAACGCCGCGCGGACGACCAGTCAACGCACAACGGTTACGCAAACGTACCGGGCTTGAATCGCGCGGCAACGCTTGCAATTTCTGGCGTGCAGCAAAGCGCTCTTCTTCGCTCAGCGACACATTTGTAATGATTGCCAACAATGCTGCACGCTTGGCAGCGAATTTCTTCACTGTATCGCGGCGCTTTTGCTCGCGGTTAATGACAGCAACTTTAGCCATATCGCCCTCAGTTCTTCAATGGGAATTTGAACGCCAACAAAAGAGCCTTGGCTTCTTCGTCAGTCTTCGCAGTGGTCGTGATTGTGATATTCATACCACGCAGCGCATCAATCTTGTCGTACTCGATTTCCGGAAAAATGATCTGCTCTTTGATACCCATGTTGTAGTTACCACGGCCATCAAAAGACTTGCCGGAAATACCCCGAAAGTCACGAATGCGCGGGATAGCAACAGTAACCAGCCGATCGAGGAATTCATACATGCGCTCACGACGCAGCGTAACTTTGCAACCGACCGGATAGTTTTCGCGAATTTTGAATCCCGCGATCGACTTCTTGGATTTGGTTACAACCGGCTTTTGGCCGGCAATCTTTTGCATATCACCAACCGCGTGATCCATCACTTTCTTGTCCGCAACCGCTTCGCCCACGCCCATATTCAGAGTGATCTTCATGATGCGCGGCACTTCCATAACGGATTTGTAACCGAACTTCTTCATCATTTCTTCGGTTACATTCTTTTTGTAGTAGTCGTATAAACGAGCCATGCTCTTACCCCTTACGCAATCACTTCGCCGTTGGACTTGAACACGCGCACTTTGCGACCGTCCTCCAACTGCTTGACGCCAACACGATCCGCCTTCTTGGTGGTCGCGTTATAGATGGCGATATTGGAAATATGGATAGGCTTCTCGATTTCCACGATACCGCCTGTCGTACCCTTTACCGGATTCGGCTTCTGGTGCTTCTTGACCTTGTTGATGCCAGCCACCAAAACTCGGTCGTTATCCAGCACGCTCAATACGCTGCCGCGATTACCCTTGTCCTTGCCGGCGATGACGATTACATCGTCGTTCTTTTTAATCTTGTTCATGATTTTTCCTCGACTGCCGCTTACAGCACTTCCGGTGCAAGAGAGACGATCTTCATGAAGCGCTCATTTCGCAGTTCACGGGTCACCGGTCCAAAAATACGGGTACCGATCGGCTCCAGCTTGTTATTCAGCAATACGGCTGCATTGCCATCAAATTTGATCAGAGAACCGTCAGCACGACGCACACCCTTGGCGGTACGCACGACAACGGCGCTGTAAACCTCGCCTTTTTTGACGCGGGAACGCGGGGCCGCATCACGGATGCTGACCTTGATCACATCGCCCACGCCTGCGTAGCGACGCTTGGAACCGCCCAACACCTTGATGCACATAAC
>JBAVPP010000131.1:0-5031 GCA_049693175.1 Gallionella sp.
GTCAAACGCTGGGAAGCCTTGGCAGACGGCATCATGGATTCGGCGGTGATGGTACGCATTGAAACGATGCGCGAAACCGATATGCAAGATGCGGCAACCATCACCCGCCACAACGATGCCATCACTCGCGCGCTCGCTCATATCGCCGAACAACTCGGCACAAGGCTGTGGTGCGAAGGCAACACCATCACGCTCGCGGATTTGTCACTCACCAGCATGTTGATTTACCTCGACCTGCGCCAACCCGACCGCGACTGGCGCACCGCACATCCCAATCTCGCAAAGTGGTTCGCGGGGATGAGTGAGCGTGCGAGTGTGAAGGCGACGCTGGAGGGTTAAGGTTTAACCGGCACAACTGTGCTCGCTGCCAACTTTGCGCGTTGACGTGCCTCGTCAGTATCTTTCCCAGTCGCCAGTGCCACGCCCATGCGGCGGCGTTGGAAGGACTCGGGTTTGCCGAATAGGCGGATGTCACTGTTTGGCACGCGCAATGCCTCATCGACGTTTTTGAACGCGATGCCTGCCGCTTCGTGTTGTCCGTAAATCACTGCACTAGCTCCCGGAGCGCGCAAACTGGTGTTGACGGGTAAGCCTAAAATCGCGCGGGCGTGGATGTCGAATTCGCTTTGCACTTGCGAACACATGGTGACCATGCCGGTGTCGTGCGGGCGCGGACTGACTTCGCTGAACCACACTTCGTCGCCGCTAACAAATAGTTCGACTCCGAACAATCCTAAGCCGCCGAGATTGTCGGTGACGGCTTTGGCGATGTCACGCGAACGCTGCAAAGCCAATGACGGCATGGCTTGCGGCTGCCAGCTTTCAACATAATCGCCATGCACTTGCACATGACCTATCGGGTCGCAGAAATGCGTTTCGACTTCGCCATTCGCGCCCATTGCGCGCACGGTGAGTTGCGTGATTTCGTATTCAAAACGTATTAAACCTTCGACGATGACGCGACCTTGATTGACGCGCGAACCGCTCGCGGCATAGTCCCATGCGGCATCCACTTCGGCGGGCGTATCAACTTTGGATTGACCTTTGCCCGACGACGACATCACCGGTTTGATAATGCACGGGTAGCCGATGTGTTCGATTGCGGCGCGCATTTCTTCCAGACTGTCGGCGAAACGATAGGGCGAAGTTGGCAAGCCTAAAGTCTCGGCGGCCAGACGGCGTATGCCTTCGCGGTTCATGGTCAAGCGCGTGGCACGCGCGGTGGGAATGACGCGCGCCAGATTTTCTTGTTCGATTTTTTCCAGCATATCGGTGGCGATGGCTTCGATTTCCGGCACGATCAAATCGGGTTTTTCCAGCTCAATCAACGCGCGCAATTGCGCACCGTCCGCCATATTGATGACGTGTGAGCGATGCGCGACTTGATGCCCCGGCGCGTTTGCATATCTGTCCACCGCGATGGTTTCCACGCCCAACCGTTGCAGCGCGATGATGACTTCTTTGCCCAGCTCGCCGCTGCCTAGCAGCATCACGCGCGTGGCGTTGGGACTGAGTGGCGTGCCGAGTAAGGGAGCGGAAATAGTGTGTGTCATGGCGATTTCGCGGGAGTAGAAAAGGGTGCGGAATTATACACGTTGCGCAGTTTGTTTATGGGCTGCGGCTGATGACCGCGATATGCGCCACTTTTGTCCGGTTACTCTCAATATTCATCTGGCGTTGCCGATATAAGATGCAAGTGAGCGAGGTTTTCGTTTACCAACGAACTATCGGAGGTGTGTCATGGCAACCTTAACTATGGATATGAGCAGCGGTGTTTGTGACTCAAACAAACCGGCTGCCGAATATGAAGAAGAAATTTTGAATGCTGGCTGGAATCCGCAGCTCGCTTTGCAGCAATATGCATCCAGCGAACATCATGATATACCGCATCATCTGGTGAATGTGAGCGTGGATGTTTTTCTGAAACGCATGTATGCAAATCAACGTTAAGTTGGCGGGCGCGTCGCGGTGATGCGGTGCGAAAAGCATGTATATACGCTGGGAAAAAAATCTGGAATTGGGCAACGCGCTCATCGACACGCAACATCGTATGCTGGTGTTGTTGTGCCGCAAACTAGACATCGCCATCAAGACCAAACAGTCCGAGCAAACCATACGTTGGGTGATACTGGAACTGAAAAAATTTACCGAATTTCATTTTGTCAGCGAAGAGAACTTGATGCACGAAATTGGTTATCCTGGAGTGGATGAGCACGCGCTGATCCACACGGATTTGTTGATGCAACTGGAAATGATGCTGACGAAAATCAGCCACCATAAAGAGTTTCCTGAGGACCTATTGCACATGCTCAACAAATGGCTGTTGCAACACGTTATTGTGGAAGACATGAAAATCGCCGACCTCGCGCAATATTCTGATCAGCGACCCATAGGCGAAAACTTGTACGCGCAATTTTTACCGGACAATGCGAAAGAGTAGGCTGGTGTAAGATGCGCCGCCGGTCATCCGACCCACGGAATCCATACCATGAACACAGTCGTACCTCAGCCCATTGAAAAAAATAATCTGCATAGTCGGAATTTGCATCGCGGTCGTTACGACTTTGCGCAACTTATCGCCGCTAGCCCAGAGTTGGCGGCATTCGTGGCGGTCAATGAACATGACAATCTATCTATCAACTTTGTCGATCCTGCCGCCGTCAAAGCATTGAATCGCGCGCTGTTAAAGCATTATTACGCGGTGCAAGATTGGGATATTCCCGCGCAATATTTGTGTCCGCCTATACCAGGTCGCGCCGATTATTTGCACTATCTCGCCGACTTGTTGAGCGAGAGCAACGGAGGCAAAATTTCGCGCGGAAAATCGGTGCGCGTGCTCGACATCGGTGTGGGCGCGAATGTGATTTATCCGCTCATTGGTCAGCGCGTTTATGACTGGTCGTTCGTCGGCACGGATGCGGACAAAATCGCGCTGGAAAATGCGCAAAAGATTTTGGTGGCGAATGGCATGAATGACGCGGTCGAATTGCGCTGGCAAAAATCGCGCAGCGCGATATTTTCAGGCGTGACTAAAGCCGATGAATTTTTTGATTTGACCATGTGCAATCCGCCGTTCCATTCCTCATTAGCCGAAGCGCGTCATGGTGCGCAACGCAAATGGAAAAACCTAGGCAAGGAAGATAACAAGCACAAAAATCCGGTGCTGAATTTCGGCGGACAAAGTTTGGAATTATGCTGCGATGGCGGCGAAGAAGAATTCGTCAAACGCATGATAGAAGAAAGCAAATCGGGCCACAGCAATTGTCTCTGGTTTACCACGCTGATCTCAAAATCGTCCAGCCTACCGCACGTTTATCGCGCCCTAAAATATTCCGGCGCGATCGATAACCGCACCATAGAAATGTCGCAAGGCCAGAAAAAAAGCCGCATCTTGGCGTGGACATTTATGGATAAGGAACAGCAGCGGGCGTGGTGGAATAAAGGCGCGCGGGAAGGTTTAATTAAGGAGAAATAAAAGATTATCCGAGTGCACAAAGGAATTTATATTGCACTTTGTGTGGCCCACTCACTCGTTGTAGCTTAGTTCGACACCGTTGAATTTGAACACCGACTTCCACAGCGCGTAAGCTTCCGATTCTGCATCCAGCACAATACGGTCGTTGAATTTTTGGTCGTACTCGACCCGGTGTTTGTCATCCGCCAGTACCTCGTATGCCTGCTGTATGGCGTTAAAACGTACCGCCGCATTTTCATCGCTATTACGGTCGGGATGAAAACGCATCGCCAGTGAACGATAACGCTTTTTGATGTCATCGCTAGACGCGTTAGGCGCAACGCCCAAGATGTTGTATAGGTTTTCCATGCGCTGCATTCTAACAATAATGCCACCCAACTAGGCAAGTAATCTAAACATGCCATGCCGTACTCGCAGTCAAGCAATCAGGCCGCTAGCTTTCGGCTTCCAATAGATCGCGTATCTCATCCAACTCTTCGATATCAATGCTGAGATGAGCCAATGCCTGAGCATAATGCTCGTCACTCACGTCTATGGATAGATTGCCGAACGATTTGGCAATCAGCCGTTCGGCAATGTGGGTCACCGCAATCAACGAAAGTGAAGTTGCCGGAAGTGCCGTTTCAGGTAGGTCATAAATGTCTTGCTCATGATGGAATAAAATCGATTTGCCTATGATGCCGGGCAAGCCCCAATTGCGTGCCAACAATGAGCCCGCAACCGGATGGGTGCACGGGAAGTTTTCTTTTTCGGCATCAATCAACCGTTGTTGATTATTCGCGGCGACATCCATCACTTCGCAATAATTTTCGAATCTTTTGCGCAACAAAGGAATCGCGGAATCATGGAACAGGGCAAAAGTATAAGCCGCATCAGGAGCGATGCCACGCTGCTTCCTGGCAATCAATCCGGCAGCCGAGGCAACCAGAGATGCGTGACTCCAAAAACTCTCCAGCCATTTGGCATCAATGCCGGTCATGCAACTGCGCAAAGCGGCGGCAACGACGACACAAACCACGTTACGGATACCCAATCTGGCGAGTGCGACTGAAACACGACTGACAGGTTGATCGGTACGGAACATCGGTGAGTTTGCCAGCTTGATAGTCAATGCCGCCATGCCGACATCCTGCTCGATTGCCGCGCACAATTTTTTGATGTCAGGTTCATCGCGCTGCGCTTCGGACATGGCGATATTCACAATCGCTGGACATGCCGGAATCTCAATATTTTTGAAGACCAGATCGATGTCTTCGTGAGACAGTTCTTGGTTATACATAGTGGTATTCATGGTGGTTGAAATCATTAGCCAGGCGAGTGGCACAACAAGCTACTGTCACCTTCACCGGCAACCGCAATGCGTTCGAGAGCCGCCAATACTTCCATACTGGCAGACTCCAATTTGCTTACCCATTCCATGCCACGCAATACGTTACCTGTGGTGAACTCGGATACCGCATTTTGGCCGTATTGATGAAAGGCCTGATGCGGACTGGCGATTGATGTGTAGCCATCCAGCTTGGAAAAACAATCTTTGCCTTCACCCTCAAAATACC
>JBAVPP010000132.1:0-5983 GCA_049693175.1 Gallionella sp.
GTCGCTGTCTATGGATATGCGCACCCGTGATCCGGTATGGATACGCATGAAGTTGGAAATGTTGATGAAGACGGCGGGTGACGATGCGTTCGACATGGCGATGCCGCCCGATGGTGAAATGAAACGTATGCCGAGCTTGGTTGCCGCGTTCGCGCATCTACTCAAATATCGCATCGAAGAATTGGGCGCGCTGGAAATTTGCGACGGCGCGACCACACCGATGATGGACGCGCTGTTCGCCAAGAAAGAACCCAAGACCGGCACCGATGGCACCATGAGTTGGACGGTGGACATCAGCAATGGCGGCAGCGGCGACGATTTTGTATTGGGATTAAAAGAGTTGGTGTTGCCGGACGGACAACGCCGTCCTTACTCGATGTGGTTGTCCGGCGTGTATCCGCGTGCCCTCGATGGCTTGTGCAAATTATTGAGTTTGGACATGCGCGTCATCGACCCGGCGTGGATAGGCATGAAGCTGCGCAAACTGTTGAATTTCGGCGAACCGCTGGGCGATTTTATGGCGCGTGTGCCGGGCGGCGCGAAAATGGAAAGCTATCCTTCAACCGTTTCTTATGTCGCAAAACTTATCATCCATCGCTACGCCATGCTGGGCATTTTGGACGAGAGCGGCTATCCGGTGCAGCAAATGGGCGTACTGGAAATCCCCGCCGGACAAATCAAACCCACCACCTTAAAACCCTTGGTGGGCAAGGTTTGCAAAGAATGCGGTAACGCAACTTTAATCAAAAAAGATGGCTGCGAATTCTGCACCAGTTGCGGCGCGATCGGCGCGTGCGGCTAGCGCAAATCGCAACTCGCCAACGGTTTATCGTCACGATAAACGGAAAAAATTTGCAGCTTCCATGAGGCTTTGAACTCGGCGGTGATGGGTTTTAATTTTCCGGCAATGAGGTCGCAAGTGTTGCGTCCTGCTTGCTCATCCGAGCTGTCTATCATCACATCGACCGAGTTTGAATTTGGGTTTACCCGACACATTTTAGCGAGCGCGTTGCTGCCCAAAATTTCGCAAAGACCGGCGGCATCATCGACCGTTTGTTGGGGGACGGCAGCCTGATGCTTATCTGTCTCGCCACATCCGGCAAACAACAAAACTAGCAAAAAAATTGGCACGATTATTTTCATATTTATCATTTTATAAATTCTTACTCAAGGGGACAAACATTGTACTCAATCTGATGAAGGTCTCAGGGAAGTGCATGACGAATCCGCTCCAACATCATCCGCACGGGCGTGGGTATCGCCGCTTGCAAGGCATTCTCCACATCCAACCACACACTGCCCGCTTGCTGCACACGTAATGACTTGTGCGCAACGTTTAACATTACGGGTGTGATGTGTAATTTGAAATGTGTGAAAGTGTGCGTGAACGCATCGAGCTCAGTTCGCTCACTAACTTCCATACTATTGCGCTGCACATACTCTTCCGGCAATTCGCCGTCGTCGTCGAGTTGCGGCAGACACCACAGTCCGCCCCAAATGCCTTGCGGTGCGCGCTTTTCCAGCAGGATGTCGTTACCGTGCATGAGCAATAAAAAAGTCGCGTGACGCTCCGGCACGGCTTTGCGCGGACGTGGCGTGGGAAATTCAGAGACACGATTAGTTTGATGCGCGACGCAATCATTTTGCACCGGGCATTGCGCGCATTTGGGTTTGCTTCTTGTGCACACGGTCGCGCCCATATCCATTTGCGCTTGGATGTAGATGGCAACATCGCGTCGCGGCAATAACTCCTCGGCGTTTTGCCAAAGTAGTGCCTCGTTTTTTTTATTGCCAATCCAGCCGCTCACGCCGCAGTAACGCGCCAACACGCGTTTGACGTTGCCATCCAAAATCGCGCGGCGTTGGTGAAAAGCCAGCGCGCAAATCGCGGCGGCGGTGGAACGTCCGATGCCGGGTAGCTCGATTATTTTTTCAAATGTATCTGGAAATTCGCCGTGATGTTTTTCGACAATAAGGCGCGCGGCACGATGCAGATTGCGACCTCGTGCGTAATAGCCAAGACCGCTCCAATGCTCCAACACTTGCTCCTCTGTTGCAGCGGCGAGCGCGGCTATGTTGGGAAAGTTGGTGACGAATCGCTGGTAATACGGAATGACGGTGGCGACTTGGGTTTGCTGCAACATGATTTCGGAAAGCCACACGCGATAGGCATCCGCGTTTTGCCAAGGAAGGTCGTGACGACCATAGGCGCGCTGCCAAGCCACCAAACGCGCGGCGAAAGTTGCGTCTGATGATTTTACCTTACGCACCATGCGCAACTCCTTAAAACGCGGATTCTGCTAAATGACTTTGGAGTATTTTGCGTGCTCGGTACGAGTGCGCAGATATTTGTCGAATACCATGCAGATGTTGCGTATCAACATACGACCTTTGGCCGTGACGATCAGTGATTTGTCCGTCATTTCCAACAAACCTTCGCGTTCATATTCGCGCAATTCCGGCAATTCGGTGGCGAAGTATTTTGCGAAGTCTATCGCATACGCGCTGTTGAGCGTCGTATAACTCAACTCGAAATGGCACATCAAATCTTGAATAATGGCGCGACGCAATTGATCGTCGTCGTTCAATTCCATGCCGCGCATAATGGGCAATTTATCCTGGTCCAACGCGCCATAATAATTTTCCAAGTCGCGGAAATTCTGGCTGTAAGTCGGACCGATTTTGCCGATGGCACTCACGCCCAGCGCAACCAAATCGCAATCGGAATGGGTCGAATAACCTTGGAAATTGCGATGCAATCTGCCTAGTCGTTGCGCCACTGCCAGCTCGTCTTCCGGCTTGGCAAAGTGATCCATGCCGATGTAAACGTAACCCGCATCGGTGAGTTTTTTCACCGCCATGCCGAGTATGTCGAGCTTGGTTTGCGCGGCGGGCAAATCGCTTTCGTGGATGCGACGTTGCGGCATGAACAAGGTCGGCATATGCGCGTAATTGTAGATCGACAAACGATCGGGATTCACAGCGATGACTTTATCCAAGGTCGCGCCAAAACCTTCCAGCGTCTGCTTGGGCAAACCGTAAATGAGATCGATGCTCACCGACTTAAAACCGTTGGCACGCGCCGCATTGATGACGCGCAAGGTTTCCTCTTCGCTCTGGATGCGGTTCACCGCGCGCTGCACTTCATCGTCAAAATCCTGCACGCCCACGCTGATGCGATTGAATCCCGCCGCGCCCAACAAGGCGATGGTCGCATCGGTGACTTTGCGCGGGTCAATTTCTATCGAGTATTCGCCATCGTCCACGAGTTTGAAATTTTTGCGTATCGCATCCATCACCTGATGAATTTCGGCATCGCTCAAAAAGGTCGGCGTGCCGCCGCCAAAATGCAATTGTTCGATGACTTTTCCACGACCGAGCAGTGCTGCCTGCATCTCCATTTCTTTGATGAGGTAGCGCACATAATCGGCGGCTTTGCTTTTGTCTTTGGTGATGACTTTGTTGCACGCGCAATAAAAACACAGCGTGTTGCAAAACGGAATATGGATGTACAAAGACAGCGGACGACTGATACCATCGACCTCGCGTTTTGCTATCCACTGGCTATAACTCTGGGCATCAAAGCTGTCAGTAAAACGGTCCGCCGTCGGGTACGAAGTATAACGCGGGCCGTTTTTATCCAGCCTGCGTATCAGTTCCAAATCCAAATCAAGTGCTGAGGCCATGATCCATTCCGTTTATTCGTAGAGTGTTACTTGGAGTGAGCCTTCAATAGTGAGCGCGCGGTTTCATATTCTTCTACACTTGCAAACTGCCCTTTGTGGAACACGAATTGCAATTGTTTGCCCATTCCATCCAAACCCGAAAGGCCAAAAGTTTTGCCGGAGTAATCGGGATAGTAGCGAATATTTTTCATCAAATCGATACGCGATCCATTTTTCAGTATCAGCCCGGCTGTCTGTGCTTCAATCTCCACGCCTACCGGAGCCGAAGGCAACAACATCAAACGTGTTTTGAATACACGGTTGAATCCGGCGATAAAAAAGAAACAGGTCAGGAAGAAAAATAGATACCCCATGCTTTGCTGGTCGCCATACCAAAAACTTGCGCCTATCGATGCGAGCGCAATCACGGTTGGAATGTAAAGCAATAAATCCCACACCATGCCTTTGCGATCCGTGACCAAATCAAATCGTTTTTTTGTCGCTGTTTTTGTATCAGCCATCTTCGTATTGTTCACTATTTTTTATGTTTAACATCCGGTCGGATACCGACAGTTTTACGCGTCACAAAACCTGTTTGATTGCGCCATCCATCTCTTCGATTAGCATTCTTCCGGCGCGCTCAAAACGCACAATGCCATGCTTGTCAATCAGGAATGTCCACGGATCACCCATCACGCGATAGGCTTTGTAGGCTTGGGGATTTTGATATTGGTCGATATGGATGAATATCATCTGACCCGCGTAGGTATCCATAATCGACTTGAACATTTGCAACTGCTCGTCACAGTTGGTGCAATGTCCGGGGGTGGCAAATTCCAACACCACAGGCTTGCCTGTCAACAAGGCCTGGTCGATTGAGTATTGATACATGCGCGCATCCGGCTGACGGTACGTTGTCAACTTGCTGAAATCGCCACCCGCATCAACCAGCGTCTTGGTTGGCAAACTCGGCGCCTTCTCGCCCACCGAAAATCCTGCCGACAACTTTTGCTCGCACCCGGTCAGCAAAACTGAGCAAGCTAAAACACAGCTGATCGACAAGAATTTTTTTATCATGCTTTTTGTGGAAATCCAACTTTGGTAGTCTTGTATAAGTTGTATCCCCAAATAATATTTGCGGACAACACCAAAGTACCAAAGATACCAACAAATGCGAGCAAGTGGCTGACCAGTTTTTCGCTGTCTTCGCCGCTATACAAACCGCCGACCAAACCTGCCGTCAGGAAAAACACCACCATACCAATCAAGCCGAAGTTGTGCATCCAAAAATGTATCTTGACCAATTTGACGCTGTAAATCTGACGACGAGAAACGGTCGGCACCACATAATACAAAGAGGCAAAAATCGCCATCTCGACCCAGCCCAGCAAGTTAATGTGTCCGTGCGCCAAGGTAATCAGACGACCATGCGGGCTTTCATCCACGAAGTGCCTAAATGCCGGAACTCCGCCCATTATCGCGCCCCACGAAAAACCAATAATGCTGTAAATAATGCAGGCGTAGACGAACCATAACAGGTATTTTTTGTAAACTTCCATTTGTTCTGTGCTGTGCTCAATGCTTGCCATCACTTTGTTCCCTCTTTTGAATTTGATTTCATCCATTCGCGAATGTCTGTGTACTTGCCTCTCCAACCATCCGGCACCCACATGTCCAACATGGCGTTAATAAAGTCCGAATCGCCTTTAGGCGGCTCGAATGAAGAAGACGAACCCTGTTCGGATTTCAATTCTGACAAGAAAATGGAAATGCTGTGCAAATCAGCATCTGCAAGCTTGGACACATAGGCGGCATCTTTGGGGGGCTCGCCATGATCCAATGTTCTAGCCCCGTAAGTCTGTTCCGGTGACTTTAGAAAACTGTAAAAATAATTAGCATCATGTTTGGATCCCAGTCCGTCCAAACTCACGCCCATACTCGTTCCGCTACCAACGGCACGATGACAGGTATAACAATCTTTTTGTTGATACAAACGATAGCCCTTCATCCCGACTTCTGAAAAATCGAAGTGCGTCAAAACAGGAAACAATGGTTTTTCGGCATGTTTTCGAACCGACTCCAACACAGCATAATTGATTATCGCCACCAAAAATAGCAAGCCTATCAATCCAAAAAATATCTTTTCGCCTTTTTTCATCTATCACCAATCCACTACAATGATTGCTACACAACACCGCAACTTCGGCGACTTACAAAGAAAAAACTGGTCAATTCTGACCAGTCTTCGCAGAACATCCAGCGTCAAAAGCGACACTGGATATTACAACTTCCTAAAACTTACTTGACGATTTTAACGT
>JBAVPP010000133.1:0-1900 GCA_049693175.1 Gallionella sp.
ACTTTGCCGACGGTGATTGTGGATTACGCGCACACGCCGGACGCGCTGGAAAAAGTGTTACAGACACTGCGCGAAATGACCACGATGATAGGTGGCAATCTAATTTGTGTGTTTGGTTGTGGCGGTAATCGGGACAGTGGCAAACGTCCGATGATGGGCAAGGTTGCGGAGCAATTTTCCGATCGTTGTATCGTCACCAGCGACAATCCGCGCAAGGAAGATCCAGCCGATATCGTCGCGCAAATCACTCTTGGTATGGTGGGAAAAAATCATCGCGTCATTCTTGATCGTGAACTGGCTATTCATCATGCCATCTCGCGCGCACAGCCCGGTGATACGGTATTGATTGCGGGCAAGGGCCACGAGGATTATCAGGAAATCGGCAGTACAAAATTTCCATTCAGCGATGTGCAGGTCGCGCAATTTGCGTTGAATAACTGGCCGATGGAGGTGAGCGCATGATGCATTTATCCCAAGTTGCCAAAGCATTGGACGCGCAACTCATCGGCCCGGATGTGGAGTTTTTCAGCGTCAATACCAACAGTCGAAAAATCGTCGCGGGCGATTTGTTCATTGCCTTGCGCGGTGAAAAATTTGATGGGGCGGAATATGTTGTGGCTTCGCTACAAAGCGGCGCGGTGGCGGCAGTCGTTAATCAAAATAGTTATAGCGGCAACCTTGCACCACAATCCTCGCTACTCGTTGTTGAAGATACCAGAATCGCATTGGGCAAACTCGCCACGTTCTGGCGCAAGCAGTTCGCTATTCCTTTGGTGGCGATTACCGGCAGCAATGGTAAGACCACGGTGAAGGAAATGTTGGCATCGATTTTGCGCACTACGACAGGCGGGGACGATGCGGTGTTGGCGACCCAAGGCAATTTCAACAACGACATCGGTATGCCGCTCACGCTGTTGCAATTGCGCGCGCAACACCGTTATGCCGTGATTGAAATGGGCATGAATCATTTTGGCGAGATTGATTATTTGACACGCTTGGCACAGCCGCAAGTCGCGCTGGTCAACAACGCCAGCGGTGCGCATTTGCAAGGGCTGGGTACGGTGGAAGGCGTGGCGCGCGCCAAGGGAGAAATCTTTGCGGGGCTGGCGAGTGACGGCATCGCGGTCATCAATGCCGACGATGCATATGCCGGATTGTGGAGTGAATTGGCGGGCGCGCATCGCGTACTGGACTTTTCTTTGCAGCAAAAAACAGCTGTCGCGGGCACATGGAAAGCGGCGGGTTATGGTGGTGTATTGCAAGCCTATACACCCGTCGGAGAATTGAATATTGAGTTGCAAGTGCCGGGCGAGCATAACGCGCGCAACGCCTTGGCGGCGGCGACGGTGGCAATCGCATTGCAGATTCCCTTGACCGTCATCGAGCAGGGGCTGGCGAATTTTTCCGGTGTGGCCGGACGTTTGCAGCGCAAGAAATCCGTGCAAGGCGCGACCGTCATCGATGATACCTATAACGCCAATCCGGCTTCTATGCTGGCGGCATTACACGTGTTGGCGGCGGCGCAAGGCAAACGGATTTTCGTGTTGGGTGACATGGGCGAACTGGGTGACGATGCGGCGCAGTTTCATCGCGACATCGGTGTCGCTGCTCGTAAGTCTGGCATAGAAAAATTATTTGCTTTGGGTGAAATGAGCACCGGTGCGGTGCGGGAATTCGGTGCGGGCGCGCGGCATTTTTCCAGTGTTGAAGCGTTGTGCGCAGCGTTGGAAAACGAATTGGATGCGCACACCACGGTGCTGGTGAAGGGATCGAGATTTATGAAAATGGAACGAGTGGTGAATTACTGCGTGGGCGTAGAAAAGGAGTCTCACTAAATGTTATTGGCTCTGGCTCAATGGTTGTCGCAAGACGTGCGCACCTTCAGCGTGTTCAACTACAT
>JBAVPP010000134.1:0-8857 GCA_049693175.1 Gallionella sp.
GTCAACGGCACATCGCCAACATGTGTGCCAAGATTCAAACTGTCGTAAGGCGCAACGCTCAAGCCGCCGCCGCGCTTGGTCTGCAAGGCACGCACATTTGCAGGCGCAGGCCAATCGGGAATGATGAGAGGTAAATTTGAATTCATTTCGCTGTGCACGCCGTCAGCCTTTTAATTTTTCGCATTCCGCTGCTTCTTTGACTTCACGTTGCACTTCACGCAACAAAATTTGCATGTCTTCCGGCATAGCCACATGCCATTCCATCAGTTCTCCGGTGTTCGGATGTTGCAGCGCGAGGCGCGTCGCATGCAAAGCCTGACGCGGAAAATTATTCAGCACGGCACGCAAATACGGCACACATTTTTGCCCGCCTTGTATGTAAACCACATCGCCTACCAGCGGATGTTTGAGATGCGCCAGATGCACGCGTATTTGATGCGTGCGTCCGGTTTCCAAACGGCAGCGCACCAAAGTGCAACTGGGGAAATGCCGTTCGATGGCATAGTGCGTGATCGCCGGTTTGCCGCCTTCCACCACCGCCATTTTGACGCGATTGCTCGGATGTCGGTCTATGTCGGCATCTACCGTGCCGCCGCGCGCAATCTCGCCCCACACCAGTGCCAGATATTCGCGTTTTACCGTGCGTTCCTGCAACTGGCGCACCAGCGCGGTTTGCGCGATGAGCGTCTTGGCGACCACCATCAAGCCGCTGGTATCTTTGTCCAAGCGATGCACAATACCGGCGCGCGGCACGTCTTTTAATTGCGGCGCGTAATGCAGCAAAGCGTTGAGCAACGTGCCTTGCCAATTGCCGCTGCCCGGATGCACCACCAGACCCACCGGTTTGTTGATGACCAGCAGCGCGTCATCTTCATACACGATGTCCAGCGCGATATCCTCGGCGGCATAAGGCTGTTCGGTCGGATGCGATTGCGGATTCACACTGATAGATTCGCCGCCCCACATTTTGTCCTTGCTCACGGCGGGCGCGCCATTCACCAGCACTTGCTGTTGCAGCACCCATTCCTGCAAGCGACTACGCGAGTATTCGGGGAAAAATTTCACCAGCACTTGGTCTAGACGCAGTCCCGCATATTCGTCTGGAACAGAGAAATGAAATTCGCGCAGCGATTCGTTTGCTTCCTCTCCCGCAAGCGGGGGAGGATTAAGGTGAGGGACTGGGAAATCCACATCGGAATGTAGCGCGGGGTTTGCGCTATAATCGCGCAAATTATTTTTTGGATTTGTCATGCGCCATAGTTTAGCTGTAATTCTGTTGCTTACGTTAGTCGGCTGTAGTTCTTCGAGCGATCTTCTGGAAGGTGAGAAAGACGATCCGTCAAAAATCCAGACCGTTGATGAGCTTTATAAAGAGGCAAAAGCCAAGCTCGATGACAAAGCCTACGACGCGGCAATCAAAAAATATGAATCCCTGCAATCTCATTTTCCTTATGGACGCTATGCGCAACAGGCGTTGCTGGAAATGGGTTACGCCTATTACAAGCAGGGCGAACCGGATCCCGCCATCGGTGCCGCCGACCGCTTCATCAAACAATTCCCCAATAATGCGCATGTGGATTACGCGTACTACCTAAAAGGGCTGGCGAGTTTTTCCGGGGATGGCGGTGTCACCAAAAGTATAGACGGTCAAAGTTCCAGCGAGCGCGATCCGCAAATGAGCCAGGATTCTTTTAACGCGTTCAAAGAATTGATTACGCGCTTTCCCGACAGCCCATACACGCCCGACTCCAAAGTGCGTATGCAATACTTGGTGAACCAGATGGCAAAACACGAGGTGCATATCGCCGATTATTATTTGCGGCGCGGCGCGAACATCGCGGCACTCAATCGCGCGCAGGATGTGCTCAAACAATATCCCAATAGTCCATCCACACGCGAGGCTTTGCTGGTCATGGTGATGGCATACAACGCGATGGGCATGACCGAGTTGCGCGATGACACGCAGCGTGTACTCGACAAAAACGGCGGCTCGGAAGCGGTCACCGCCCAAGCCATCGCCGACAGTCAAAAATCCTGGTGGCAATTCTGGAGATGAAATTCTGTGGCGATTGCGGCGCGACCGTCGAAGCGATCATCCCCGCCGGGGATAGTCGCCCGCGTTTCGTTTGCACACAATGTCACGCCATTCATTACCAGAATCCGCGCTTGGTCATAGGCACATTACCCGTTTGGAATGAGCAAGTGTTGTTGTGCAAACGCGCCATCGAGCCGCGCTACGGCTTGTGGACACTGCCCGGCGGCTTTATGGAAAACGGCGAATCCACCGGACAAGCCGCGATACGCGAAACCTTGGAAGAAGCCAATGCGCGTGTGGCCTTGGACGACTTGTATTCCATGCACAGCCTGCCCTACATCGACCAAGTCCATTTGTTTTTTCGCGCGCGTTTATTGGATTTGGATTTTTCACCCGGTGTTGAAAGTTTGGAAACGCGTTTGTTCAGCGAGGCAGAAATCCCCTGGAATGAACTGGCGTTTCGTCCGGTGCGTTTTACGCTGGAACATTTTTTTAAGGAAAGAAAATCCGCCAAGTTCAGCTTGCTCACGGGCGAACTCGCCGCACCACCACAGTTGTTTCAACCCCAATAATCGCACCCAAACTATGCGCACATTTACCCTATTCGCCCTGATCGCCGCGCTGACCCTGACCGGTTGCGCGACCGGCACAAACCCCGCCGATCCATATGAATCGTTTAATCGCAGCGTGTACAAATTCAACGACACTTTGGATAGAACCATAGCCAAACCCGTGGCTCAGGGATACGAAAAAGTCATGCCGACCATAGGCAAAGTCATGGTCAACAATTTTTTTTCCAATTTGGATGATGTGGTCGTCACCGCTAACGATTTGCTGCAACTCAAAATCAGGCAAGCCGCTTCCGATGGTATACGCGTGATATTTAATTCGACGATAGGCGTGTTTGGATTATTCAATGTCACCACACGCTTGGAAAAGCACCATGAGGATTTTGGTCAAACTTTGGGTTATTGGGGCATGGGCCCCGGACCTTATTTGATGCTGCCGATACTGGGACCTAGCGACCTGCGCGACAGTGCCGGACTCGTAGTAGACACCATTCCCGGACCCATAGGCAAAATTACTCCGGTGGCCACTCGCAACGAACTTTATATCTTGGAACAAATCAATCTGCGCGGACAATTACTGGACGCGGAAAAAGTGATGGATGAAGCATCCCTGGATAAATACGATTTTTTGCGTAACGCCTATTTGCAACATCGTTTGAACCTGGTCTATGACGGTGATCCGCCGCGCCCAAAATATGACGACGACAGCGGCGATGACGCGCCTGCTCCCGCGCCAGCAGACAAGGCTGCGCCCGAACAACCGGCGAAATAATCTCCGCATCCGCGCAACCAAATCATTTGCGTCTTTGAAATTTTTGCGCGGAATTTATTGACAGACAATAGTAAAAAAAATACATTCGCAACGTCTTACAACTTAAGCCGATTCTTCATCTAGTCCATCCGGGAATATCATGTCCAACATCGAATCCACTTTGCACGAAACACGCGTTTTCCATCCTTCATCGGCATTCGTCGCGCAAGCGAATGTGTCCGGCATGGCGGCGTATCAAGCCCTATGCGCGGATGCGGCAAGCGATTATCCGGGTTACTGGGCGAAGCTGGCGCGCGAAATGTTGCAATGGCATAAGCCGTTCACCAAAGTGCTGGATGAAAGTAACGCGCCATTCTATAAATGGTTTGAAGATGGCGAGTTGAATGTTTCCCACAACTGTTTGGATAAACATCTGGCGACCCAAGCCGACAAGACCGCGCTGATTTTTGAAGCCGACGATGGCAAGGTCACCAAAGTCACGTACCGCGAGCTACACAGCCGCGTGTGTAAATTTGCCAACGGCCTGAAAGCGCGCGGCATCAAGCACGGCGACCGCGTCATCATCTATATGCCGATGAGCATCGAAGCGGTGGTGGCGATGCAAGGTTGCGCGCGTATCGGTGCGATTCATTCCGTGGTGTTCGGCGGCTTTTCTTCCAAGAGTTTGCACGAGCGCATCACCGATGCCAAAGCCGTCGCGGTCATCACCGCCGATGCGCAAATGCGCGGCGGCAAAGTCATGCCGCTCAAACCGGCAGTTGATGAAGCCTTGTCATTCGGTGGTTGCGAGATGGTGCACAGCGTCATCGTCTATCAGCGCGCCGCGTGTGAGACCGCATGGGATGCGAAAAATAATATTTGGTGGCACGATTTGGTCGCCGCACAAAACGACGTGTGCGAACCGACTTGGGTGGGCGCGGAACATCCGCTGTTTATTCTTTACACCTCCGGTTCGACCGGCAAACCCAAAGGCGTGCAACACTCGTCTGGCGGCTATTTGCTGGGCGCGATGACTTCCATGCAATGGGTGTTCGATTACAAAGCCAACGATATTTTTTGGTGTACCGCCGACGTGGGTTGGATTACCGGACACAGTTATGTCGCTTACGGCCCACTAGCAATGGGTGGCACACAGGTGATTTTTGAAGGCATCCCGACGTATCCCGATGCCGGACGTTTTTGGAAAATGATACAAGACCACAAGGTCACGATTTTCTACACCGCGCCGACCGCGATACGCTCGCTGATTAAACTCGGCGGCGACTTGCCCTCGCAATATGATTTGTCCTCTTTGCGTCTGCTCGGCAGCGTAGGCGAGCCTATCAATCCCGAAGCGTGGATGTGGTATTACAACACCGTCGGTGGCGCGCGCTGCCCGATAGTCGATACTTGGTGGCAGACCGAAACCGGTTGCCACATGATTGCGCCCCTGCCCGGCGCGATGCCGCTCAAGCCCGGCACATGCACGCTGCCACTGCCCGGCATTATGGCGGCGATTGCCAACGAAGCGGGCGATTTGGTCAACGATACGCACGGCGGATTCTTGGTCATCACGCGTCCGTTCCCATCGCAAATCCGCACCATCTGGGGCGACCCAGAGCGTTACAAATCATCTTACTTCCCGTCGGAAATGCAAGGCGCGTATTTGGCGGGCGATTCCGCACGCCGCGATGAAGATGGCTACTTCTGGATTATGGGACGCATCGACGATGTGCTAAATGTCTCCGGTCACCGTTTGGGTACTATGGAAATCGAATCCGCGCTGGTGGCGAATCCGCTGGTCGCCGAAGCTGCCGTGGTCGGCAAACCGCACGACATCAAGGGCGAAGCGGTCGTTGCCTTCGTGGTGTTGAAAGGCGCGTTGCCAACGGACGCGGCAAAAGCCAAAGAACTCGCGGAAACTTTACGCAACTGGGTAGGCAAAGAAATCGGCCCGATTGCCAAACCGGATGAAATCCGTTTCGGTGAAAACTTGCCCAAGACCCGCTCAGGAAAAATCATGCGCCGTTTGTTGCGCGGCTTGGCGAAAGGCGAAGAAATCACGCAAGATATTTCGACACTTGAAAACCCAGCGATACTTGAACAGTTGAAAAATCCGGTACGTTGATTGCTGGGTTTCGGTGCAGACTAACCTGAGCATCGCGAAGGTTAAGCGTAGCGGCCATAGCCAAAACCCAGCGATACTTGAACAGTTGAAAAATCCGGTACGTTAGAAAACATTTTTTGCCACTGAGAGCACAGAGGACACAGAGAAAAACGATTAGCGGCACTCACATTATGAGTCCACAAATTGTTTAGCCTAAGATAACTCTCTGTGTTCTCTGTTGCTGTTTTTTGCTTTTGATTGTGATAATTGCAATCACAGTGATGTATTTCTGATTGACCCTACCTATCACCTCGGATACTATCGCGCAACTTTTGTCCGCTGGGGGTGTGTCTGTGCCATTAAAACGCATCGTATTTTCTTTATTGCTCGTATGCTGCGCAACGGCTTCCGCCGAAGAGATGCTCGCCATGAGCACGACACTCTCAGACACCAACACACCGACTTCGCTGACTTCCGCGCGCAACATCACGCTGGAGCTTTTGCCCGATAGCATTCCTGATAAAACTGATTTGTGGCTGCGCATACGCAACGGTTTCGCCATGCGCGAACTGGACAGCCCGTTGGTCACCAAGCACGAACAATGGTATGCCAGTCGTCCCGATCATGTGTCGCGCATGACCGAGCGCGGTCGCCGCTATTTGTATTACATCACCTCGGAAGTTGAGCGGCGCGGTATGCCCAGCGAGATTGCGTTGCTGCCGATGATAGAAAGCGCGTTCAATCCCGGCGCATATTCCACCAGCTCCGCGTCCGGCATCTGGCAATTTATTCCGTCCACCGGCAAGCATTTTGGTATGCAGCAAAACTGGTGGTATGACGGTCGCCGCGATGTGGTCGGGGCGACCAACGGCGCGCTGGATTATTTGCAAAAGCTGCACACCCAATTCGGCGATTGGGAACTCGCGCTGGCGGCGTACAACTGCGGCGAAGGCGCGGTGGAACGCGCGCAAAATCGCAACCGCAGACTAGGGTTGCCGGTCAATTACACCAGCCTGAAACTGCCCGTCGAAACGCGCAATTACGTGCCAAAATTATTGGCGATAAAAAATATCGTGGCGAATCCTGCCAGCTTTGGCCTGGTGTTGCAGCCAGTCGAAAACAAACCGTACTTCGCCGCCATTTCCACCACCAAACAAATGGATGTAAAAATGTTCGCGCAATTGGCGGATATTTCCATGGAAGAATTCAGCGCGCTCAATCCCGCGCACAATCGCCCGGTGATTTTGCAAGATCACAATGATTTGATTTTGCTGCCGGTCGATCACGTCGAAACCTTTTTGACCAATCTGGAAAAGAACGACAAACCGCTGGTCAGTTGGCAATCCTACCAACCCAAACGAGGAGAGCGTTTGGACGAACTCGCGCCGCGTTTTGGACTGTCGCTTGCCACATTGAAATCCGTCAACAGCCTGTCCGCACGCAGCAACACCAGCAGCGGCCAAACCCTGCTCGTGCCCTTGAGTGGGGATGCAAGCGAAACCACCGAGTTGGAAGAATTCAACCTGCATTTGATTCCCGAACAAGACAGTACACGCACCTTGCAACACACCGTGCGCAGAGGCGAATCGCTGCGCAGCATCGCCAAGCGTTACCACGTCAATGTGGCGAAACTGCAATCTTGGAATCACGTCAAATCACTCAAAGTTGGACAGACCTTGACCATCATCCAATCCGGCAAACACGGCCACCGCCTCGCCCATCACGGCAAATCGCGCCACTACGCGGCGCATCATCACGGTCACAAAAAACTGGCGCGCAACTAAGCCTCGATACACGGCACGGCAACTTAAAGCTTTATCCATTAAGTCGACATTGAAACTAATTAACCGTGGCTTATTAGAAACATGCGCATCCACTTTCGTCTCGGCAAATATAATTACTATCCTTGGTTATTCGCAGGGTGCGCCACGATTGCGTATATAGCCGTCTACTTCTTAGCCCCTCCATCAAGAACACCTGAACTTTATCTTTCTGCTACTGGTGCAGTCGCTGGATTTGTGTATTTTCTCTACTCACAACACCATCAAAAAACACTTCTTTTTATCAATCTGTTTGAAAAATTCAATGCTCGATACGGTGCATTGAATAAAGAATTGAATGCCATAGTTATCGCGCAATCGGTATGTTTATCGACAGAAGAAAAAGCTGTGCTATTTGCTTATTTCAACCTCTGTGCAGAGGAGTATCTTTTTTACAAATCTGGGTATATCGATCAAGAGGTTTGGAAATCATGGTTAGCCGGTATGAATTTTTTCGCTCAAAATAGAACAATCCGTTCTCTATGGGACAGCGAATTGTGTAGCGGCTCATATTACGAGTTCAGCCTATTACTTTTCAATGTTGTTGAGACTAACCACAACGAAGACACGATACAGTGTAAAGCTCAACCATCAACAACAAAAGTGCTGTGATGAAACTAAAACCAACCTTGTTGTTATCAATTTTTCTAAGTCTTTCCATACCTCACAGTGTTAGCGCGGAAGACGTTGAACAAAGCCTCACAACGAATCAAATCGAGACGACATCTAAACTAGAAGCCCTGTTGAAAAAAGCAAATACTGGCGATGCAGATGCTCTATACGATATAGGTGCGATGTATGCCCGAGGCGACGGTGTACCGCAAGATATAAATAAAGCCGCTGAGTGGTATCTGAAAGCTGCCGAGCAAGGTAATACTTATGCGCAGTACATGATTGGTCACATGTATGCAGTTGGTGATGGGGTAGCAAAAGATGATGTCAAAGCTGCGGAGTGGTATCAAAAATCAGCCGAACAAGGCAATGCTGATGCGCAATGGATGCTGGGGCTCATGTATGAAGAGGGTGCTGGCGTTCCCATGGACAAAGTCAAAGCTGTGAATTGGTTTGAGCAGTCTGCTACGCAAGGAAATGCAGGTGGGGAGTATTCATTTGGCACAGCTCTTTGGACAGGAGTCGGTATTCGAAAAGACGAGAATAATGCTCTTGAGTGGCTTCACAAATCGGCAGTCCAAGGTGAGGTTTATGCACAAACTGCTTTAGCCGTTATATATACGAAGGGTGATGGTGTAGCTAAAAATAGCAGCGAATCTTTTGAGTGGAGTTTGAAAGCTGCTGAGCAAGGCGATGCTTTAGCACAAGTGTTACTTGCTACAAAGCTTTTATATGGCAATGGCACAACCAAGGATGAAGTTAAGGCAGCAGTGTGGTTTCGCAAAGCTGCAATACAGAGCAATGCATTAGCGCAAGTAGCATTGGGCGGGCTTTATGCTGATGGAGTCGGTGTTAGTAAAGACTATATGCGCGCTTATATTTGGTTTCTCTTATCGGCAGCTCAGGGAAACGCATTAGGGGCAGAACGTATGAACAAGCTTGAGACCAAACTTACGCAGGAAC
>JBAVPP010000135.1:0-2117 GCA_049693175.1 Gallionella sp.
GCGCTGTTGCGCACTTGCCTTGCGAATCTTAAAAACAATAATTCGCAAGGTGAATACTATTTGACTGACATCGTTGCGATGGCGGTGGCGCAAGGCGTGGCGGTGCATACCGTGCAGCCCGACAATACTTGGGAAGTCGATGGCATTAACAGCAAAGCGCAACTCGCGGTGTTGGAGCGCACTTGGCAAATGGTGGAAGCGCAACGTCTGCTGGCGCATGGCGTGACAGTCGCCGATCCGGCGCGCATTGATGTGCGCGGCACATTGAGTTGCGGGCGCGATGTGGAGATTGATGTCGGTTGTATTTTCGAAGGTACGGTGAGTTTGGGCGACAACGTGCGCGTTGGCGCGTACACCATTATCCGCAACGCCAACATCGCGCAAGGCACGCAAATCGCGGCTTACAGCCATATTGATTCCAGCGAGATCGGCGCGAACTGCCACATTGGCCCGTATGCGCGCCTGCGTCCCGGTAGCCAGTTGCATGACGACGCGCACATCGGCAATTTTGTCGAAATTAAAAACAGCGAAATCGGCAAAGGTAGTAAAGCGAATCATCTCAGCTATATCGGTGATGCCACGGTAGGCAGTCGCGTCAACATCGGCGCGGGCACAATTACTTGCAATTACGACGGTGCAAATAAATTCCGTACTATCATCGAAGACGACGCGTTCATCGGCTCGGACACGCAACTGGTTGCGCCTGTGCGTGTGGGCAAGGGCGCAACCATAGGCGCGGGTTCGACCATCACCAAAGATGCGCCGGACGATGAGCTGACGTTGTCGCGCAGCAAACAAATTACGATTAACGGCTGGACGCGTCCGGTTAAAAAGAAATAATTCATTAACAACGAAACCCCCTCCCTGCCTCCCCTTATCAGGGGGAAGGTCAGCTCCTCCCCTGATAAGGGGAGGCAGGGAGGGGTTGGTTTTATGGGAGAAATATAATGTGTGGAATCGTCGGTGGAGTTGCTCAAAGAAATGTCGTGCCTATCCTGCTGGAAGGCTTGCAGCGTCTGGAGTATCGCGGCTATGACTCGGCGGGATTGGCGGTCATACACGATGGCAAAATCGAACGTCAGCGCAGCACCGGACGGGTTGCCGAACTCACCGTAAAAAGTGCCGCAACCCACGGCCAAATTGGCATCGCACACACTCGTTGGGCGACCCACGGCGTGCCTTCCGAGCGCAACGCGCATCCGCATTTGAGCAAAGATAAAATCGCGGTGGTGCATAACGGAATCATCGAAAATTACGAAGCGTTGCGCGCCCATTTGACTGCGGCGGGTTATGTGTTTACCTCGGACACCGACACCGAAGTCATCGCGCATTTAATCCACACTCATTATGTGCAAGGCAAAACTTTACTCGCCGCCACGCAGCAATCGCTACAAGAATTAATCGGCGCATATGCCATCGGCGTAATCGCGGCGGACAATCCCGATCAGCTTATTTGCGCACGACGCGGCAGCCCGCTGTTGCTGGGTGTGGGCATAGAAGAACATTTCATCGCGTCGGATGTGTCCGCGCTGTTGCCGGTCACGCGCAATGTCGTCTATCTCGAAGAAGGGGATGTGGTCGAATTGGGTCGCAAGCAGTATCAAATTTTTGATGCCAGCGGTGCGCCCGTCACCCGCCCCGTGGTGGTGAGCGAAATGAGCAACGAGAGCGTTCAGCTCGGCAAGTATCGCCATTACATGCAAAAGGAAATCCACGAGCAACCGCAAGCTCTGGCGGACACATTGGAATCGGTGTGCAACAGCCAGTCGCTGGTGCCCGGAATTTTCGGTGCGCAAGCCGCTGAAGTTTTCGCCGACATTAACCACGTTTTGATTCTCGCGTGTGGCACGAGTTATCACTCAGGATTAGTGGCGCGCTATTGGTTGGAAGAAGTCGCGAGTATCGCTTGCACCGTCGAAGTCGCCAGCGAATATCGCTATCGCACCAGCGTACCCAATCCCAAATCGTTGGTGGTGGTGATTTCCCAATCAGGCGAAACCGCCGACACGCAAGCCGCGCTGAACTATGCAAAATCTCTGGGGCACACGCACACATTGGCGATTTGTAACGTCGCCGAAAGCGCGCTAGTGCGCTTGTGTAAACTGCGTTTGCTAACC
>JBAVPP010000136.1:0-1516 GCA_049693175.1 Gallionella sp.
CTGCACGCGGCCATATTCCACCAGCCAATGTTGGCGCCTGATGCGGTGCGCCGTCATATAAAAGATCAGTGCCACCGCGCCGAACGACAGCCAGAACCCCGGCGATAAAACCGCCCACGGATCGGGAATCAACACGCCGAGCAAAGCGAATGATAGGATTTGTCCCAGTGAAAAATTGCGCTTGAGCCATAACGCGACAGCGACCGTGGCGACCATATAAACTGTGCGTTGCGCGGGTACGCCGTAACCGGAAAGTAGTGCATAGCCGAGTGCCACGAGCAACGCGACCAGTGCGGCGATGCGGCGCGCGGGCTGCCATAAAGTCAAGCGCGTGCTGCGCCGCCACAGCCAATAAGTAACGGCGAAACCGACGCTGGCGAGCATGGTGATATGCAAGCCTGAGATGCTCATCAAATGATTCACGCCAGTACGCGTAAACACCTGCCATTGGTGCGCGGGGATGCTGTCTTGATCACCGATGGCGAGCGCGTTCAACACGCCTACATAAGGTGCGCCGACCAGCGTGGCATTGAATTTATCGCGCACCGTTTCGCGCCAGCTTTCGATGCGATACATCAAGCCGGAAGCGTGCGCATCAATCAGATGATTGTCACCTTTGCCATGCACATAACCAACCGCGCGCACCTTGTTTTCCAACGCCCAAATCTCGAAATCAAAACCGTGCGGATTGCTGCTGCCATGCGGTTGTTTGAGGCGCAGCGTGAGTTGCCAGCGTTCGCCCGCGTGCAGATTCAGCGGTGGCGTTTTGTCATCGACATACGTGCTGAGATACACATGCGGCGGCGCGATGGCATCGGCGGTGAGATTTTGTTCGACATCAAAAGCAAAACGCAGACCGCGCTCACTCAAATGCGGCAGTTCCGCGACCACGCCGATGACGACAATATCGCGTCCTTGCGCAGCGTCGGCAAGGCTAATGGATAGGCGTTGTTGGGCTTGATACGCGGCGTGAAAAAATCCCAGACCACAGGCGAAAGCGGCGATGAGAAGAAAACGTGAAAAGTGAAAGGTGAAACGTAAAACGGCGGAATTTTTCGGTGTGCGGTGGCGTAATAAATACAGCGCGAGCGGAAAAATAATCAGCAGCTTCGCCCAGACAAAATCCGGCAAGGTGGCTTGTTGTTGCAGCAGCCACACACCGAAGGTAAACGATAAAGTGAACACAACCATGCGCCCAGATTACGCCGCGATTTACGGGATGTCATGGGTGTAAATGGACTAGATAATTTAGGCTACTGAATCAATATAGCTATTGTGCTAATGTAGGAACTCGAGAAGGTTTTGGGTGTTAATGATGCCACCTTTTATTGCATCTTTTAATAAAGGAGATTGCTGTGCCAAATAATACAGACCCAAATGCGCCGAATCAATCTGGCCCAACTTTTAATCCTTGCGCCCCAGGAGAGGGTGTAAGAAATTTTGTGTAAACGGTCATTTGGCAGGAAACTGCCGCCACTTTGAAAG
Source organism: Gallionella sp. (assembly GCA_049693175.1). Classification (GTDB taxonomy): domain Bacteria; phylum Pseudomonadota; class Gammaproteobacteria; order Burkholderiales; family Gallionellaceae; genus Gallionella. The sequence goes on from JBAVPP010000136.1 coordinate 1,486, forward strand.
GAGTCGCAATGACCGCAGCAAAAGCACTACC
>JBAVPP010000137.1:0-6352 GCA_049693175.1 Gallionella sp.
GCGGTGTATCGTTTGCTGGTCAATGGAAAAACCTATTGGACGGAAGATAGGGGCGAATTGCAATATGACGCGCAAGGTAATCCGCTGAAAATGATAGGCACGGCGCAGGACATCACCGCGCGCAAAAATATCGAGCTGGCTCTTGCGGAAAGTGAAACCTCGCTTAGAGCGTCGCAACGGGTTGCCGGATTGGGCACTTATAGTCTCGATATTCAAACAGGTGTATGGAAGAGTTCGGCGGTGTTAGATCAGCTGCTGGGAATTGATGCCCGCTATGAACATTCGGTTACGGGTTGGGAAAATCTCATTCATGCGGAAGACCGCGCCATGATGCATGATTATTTTTTGCACGAAGTGATTGGAAAAAAGAGCGACTTTCAAAAGGAATATCGCATTGTTCGCCATGCCGACAATGTAGTGCGCTGGGTGTTCGGTTTGGGTCGTCTCGAATGGGATAAGGCGGGCAATCCGAGCAAAATGTTTGGCACGATACAGGACATCACCGCGCGCAAAGAAACCGAGGCACAACTGCTTATCGCCGCGACAGCTTTTGAATCGCAGGAAGGCCTGATGGTTACCGACGCGCATAAAAATATTCTCAAGGTGAATGCGGCTTTCACCGCTATCACCGGATATGGCGCGGAAGAGGTCATAGGCAAAAATCCGCGTATGTTAGCGTCGGGCTTGCAGGATAAGAATTTCTACAAAGCGATGTGGGATAGTATCAATACTCATGGCGTGTGGAAGGGCGAGTTGTTGAATAGGCGCAAAAGTGGCGAGATTTACCCGGAGCTTTTGATGATTACCGCCGTCAAGGATAAAGCAGGTAAAGTTAGCCATTATGTTGGCGCGCAAAGTGACAACAGCGAACGCCAGATGGTGATGGAACAATTGCGTTCGGCCGCCGTTAATCTGGAAGCGGCGAACAGGCAGGTCGAGGAAGAACGTGCTTTGTTGGCGCAGCGCGTCGAGGAGCGTACCTCGCAGTTGCGTTATGCGAACCGAGCCAAGGATTCTTTCCTCGCCACCATGAGTCACGAAATACGCACGCCGCTGGGCGGGCTGTTGGGCATGATGGAATTGCTCAGTATGTCTCATTTGGACATCGAGCAAAACCAGATGCTGACCGCCGCGCGACAATCCGGTAAGAGCCTGTTGCGTATCGTGGATGACATACTCGACTGGTCCAAAATCGAAGCCAAAAAATTGGTGCTCGCGCCGCAAATCGCGTCGGTCGAAGATATGCTCAAGGGGGTGGTCAATACCTATGCCCAACTGGCGGCCGCAAAAGGTGTGGAATTGAAATTGGATATACAGCCGGGGGGCAATTCGCATCATTATTTTGATGCCTTGCGGGTTTCCCAGATACTCAATAATTTCACCAGCAACGCGATTAAATTCACCGAGCGCGGCGCGGTGCTGATCAAGCTGGATTGGTTGGGCGGATACCACGGTTTCGACACCGTGTGCTTTAGTGTCAAAGACAACGGCATCGGTATCGCGCCGGAGCAACAGGGACGTTTATTCCATCACTATGAGCAAGCGAGTGCCGATACCGCGCGCATGTACGGCGGAACCGGATTGGGTTTGTCGATATGCCGCAGTCTGGCGGATTTGCTGGGCGGAACGATAGAGGTGGAAAGCGCGCCCAACGCCGGTTCAACATTCAGTTTTAGTATCAGCCTGCCGGTCGCGAATGTTGCGCGCGACAAAACTATCGTGCCACTGGCGCAGGCCGAGCCGTTCGCGCCGCTGATAACAAAAGGACAGAAAGTGTCGGTGCTGGTGGTGGACGATCATCCGATGAACCGCAAGTTGCTCAAGCAGCAACTGGAGTTGTTGGGGCTGGACGTGGAAATTGCGGCGGACGGTGGCGAGGCATTATCGTTATGGCAGGCGGGAAAATACGACCTCATCATTACCGATTGCCACATGCCGGAGATGGATGGTTACGAACTGACTCGTCGTATTCGGCAAGCGGAGCGCGAGACATCCGCCACGCGTCTGCCCATTATTGCCTGGACGGCGAACGCGCTGGCCGACGAAGTGGCAAATTGCCAGCAAGCGGGCATGGACGACCTGATGACCAAGCCGACCGAACTGTCCGCACTCAAAGCAATGCTCTCGAAATGGTTGGGCAAGCTAATGGACACCGCCACGCCGGATGTCGATGCGCAACCGGCCGCAGGCGAACCGCCAGTTGCTCCGGCTATCGTTACGCTGGATATGAATGTGCTGAGAAAAATCAGCGTGCGCCATGATGCGCAAGTTGAGTTGTTAAGCGAGTTCAATAAGGAAAACCGTATCGACATCGCCAATCTTAAAACTGCCTTGCAAGTCGGCGATGAGGTGGCGGCGGCGCGCAATGCCCACCGCGTTAAAGGCGCGAGCCGCATGGTGGGCGCGTTGCAGCTGGAGGAAATATGCACACGCATCGAACAGTTGGCAAAGCAGGAAGATATGGCAAACGCGCGCGCCGCTGCGGAAAATTCCCTGGACGAAGTCATGCGTAATCTGGAAGCGGCAATCGAAAAAATTATCCGTATGCCCTAATGCGATTGTAAAAATTTATCGCCGAATCGAAATTGATTTATTTTGTGTATCGCTGCGCGATGAGCACCGCATTGCTGCCGCCGAAGGCAAATGAATTCGACATGACGGCTTTAAGGTTCAGCCCCGTGCGCCCGTGATTGGGCACGTAGTCGAGATCGCATTCCGGGTCGGGGTGATGCAGATTGATGGTGGGCGGGATGGCGTTATTTTCCAGTGCCAGCACCGCAGCCATAAATTCCACCGCGCCGGTCGCGCCCATCAAATGTCCGTGCATAGACTTGCTGGAACTGACTGGCATATTTTTGGCGTGCGCGCCGAACACATTTTTAATCGCCAGCGTTTCCTGCACATCACCCGCCAACGTTGCCGTGCCGTGGGCGTTGATGTAGCCGATGTCGTGCGGCTGCAAACCCGCGTCGTTCAAGGCTTTGATGATGGTACGACTTTGTCCGGCAGCATCCGGTTTGGTGATGTGGCTGGCATCGGATGAGCAGTCGTAGCCGACCAATTCCGCGTAGATTTTCGCGCCGCGTTTGATGGCGCGTTCGGCATCCTCCAACACCAGCACCGCCGCGCCTTCGCCCAGCACCAAACCGCTGCGGTCTTTGGCGAACGGTTTGCACGATGCGCCCGCGTCTTGCGTGTCCTCTGTTGCCACGGTGCGCAAGGCTTCCCAGGCTTTCATTACGCCCAGGGTGAGCATGGCTTCCGCGCCGCCCGCCAGCATGACCTCGGAATAGCCGTGCTTGATTTGTCGATAGGCTTCGCCGATGGCGATGGCGGAGGAGGAACATGCCGTCGAGTAGGTGACGTTCGCGCCTTGCAAACCGTATTTGAGCGAGATGTGCGACGCGGCGGCGTTGTTCATGCTGAGCAAAACCGACAGCGGTTTGACACGCGCTTCTTCGCGTTGTAAGAGTTCGATGTAACCGTCTTCCAGTGTGCTTGCGCCACCGAGGCACGAGCCCATGCACACTCCGGCGCGTGATTTTTCCGTGTCGCTCAATTCCAGTTTTGCATCAGCGACGGCCTGCGCCGCCGCGACCAGCGCGAACTGGCTGAAACGCTCGATGCCGGTGAGTTGCATTTTGGTGAAATGTTCGTGCGGATTGAAGTCTGTTACGCGCGCGGCGATGCGGTTGTTGAGCTGCGCCGCGAAGGGCGAATCGAAATGTTTAATGCCCGACTGGCCTGCCATCAGTTGGCGGAAGAACTCAACGGGGCTGTTACCTACAGGGGAAAGAATTCCCAAACCTGTGATGACGACGCGCCTAGTCATGCCCGATTTAAGCAGAGCCTTTTTGCTCGGCGACGAGCTTGTCCACGGCATTCGCCACGTCTTGTATGGTTTTGAGCTCCAAGCGTTCGTCCGAGAGTTTGATCTTCAATTCATCCTCGAGATTGAACATGAATTCAATCACTGAAAGCGAATCTATGCCTAAACTTTCCAATTCGGCATTGGGTTTCAGGTCTTCGAGCTTGAGGTCAAACTGCTCGACCATCATGCGTTGTATGGTTTCTAGTGAACTCATTTTGTATATCGACCGTAAATTATTTGCGGGCGCATTGTAACAGATTGTAAGTGAAATTTTTTCTAAACGCGTGCGGCGGCAAAAAAACGGATGGTGTCTTTGGCGACTTGTTCGCGGTCGTTGTCCACGGTGATCATGTGATAGCTGTTGTGCAAAATGACCGTCTCTTGTATTTTTGAACCGATGTGCGCCGCGACGTAATGCGCGCTACGCGGCGATGACACATCGTCTTCCTCGGCATGGATGATGATGGCGGGCGCGGTGACTTGGTGCAGCACTTTTTTCACCGCCGCGATCATGCGTTCCGCCTCGTGCACGGCGGGTAAATTGAGCTTGGTCGCGCCGACGATGCTGGAATCTTTATGCGCCATTTCGCGCGCAATCCACTTGCGCAACTGCTCGTTTTTCAAACCAAAAGGTTCACGTTCGCGGTAGGTGTAGGTATAACGGAACGGCGTGTAATAGCCGACGTAACGCAGAAAGCGATACCAGGGTATGCTCCAGCCGTCATACCACAGCGTGGTTGAGAGTAGCGACAAGGCGGCGATCTCGTCGCCCATTTCAGCGGCGAGACTGAGCGACAACACCGCACCTATGCACAGGCCGCTGACCGATACCGTTTGATGCGATTTTTTCAGCGCGAGAAATTCCTCGCGTGCGACAGCGTGCCACTCGCTCCAATAGGTCACGGAGCGCGGCGTATCGCCATGCTCAAAACCATAACCGCGTATATGCGGCGCATGCACGGTATAACCGGCTTGGTTGAGACGTTTGGCGAGCGGCTGCAATTCCGCCGGGCTGCTTTGCAGTCCGTGCAATAACAACACCGCATGTTCGCCGCCGTCCAGATGTAGAGGTTCCATAAAAGCCGAATCAAAAAAGTCGCGCATTCTAACAGATGCGCGCGGGTAGACCGCGAATGGAAAGTTTCGTTCAGTCCATAATCCATCGAACTGCTGGGCTATAATCGCCGCGAGCTTTTTTAATTTCTATGGCGGAAAAAATGGACAAGCAATTACGCGACGCGGCGCTGCAATATCACCGACTCGCCCCGGCGGGCAAAATTTCGGTGTGTGCCACCAAGCCTATGATTACCCAGCGTGACTTGGCGTTGGCCTATTCGCCCGGTGTGGCGGCGGCGTGCGAGGCGATTGTGGAAAATCCTGCCGAAGCGCGCAATCTCACGGCGCGCGGCAATCTGGTGGCGGTCATCAGCAACGGCACGGCGGTGTTGGGATTGGGCGTGATCGGTCCCTTGGCGGCCAAGCCGGTGATGGAAGGCAAGGGCGTGTTGTTCAAAAAATTCGCCGGCATAGACGTGTTCGATTTGGAAATCGACGAGCGCGATCCCGATAAATTAGTCGATATTATTGCCTCGTTAGAACCGACTTTCGGCGGCATCAATCTCGAAGACATCAAAGCACCGGAATGTTTTTATATCGAGCGAAAATTGCGCGAGCGCATGAAGATACCGGTCTTTCACGATGACCAGCACGGCACGTCCATCATCGTTGGCGCGGCTTTGCTCAACGGCTTAAAAGTGGTCGGCAAAGACATCGCAAAAATCAAGCTGGTGGCATCCGGCGCGGGCGCGGCGGCATTGGCGTGTTTGGACATGCTGGTGGACTTGGGCGTGCGCATGGAAAACATCATCGTCACCGACATCGCGGGCGTGGTCTATCAAGGTCGCAGCGAGGAAATGGACGACAATAAAGCGCGTTATGCGGTGCAAACTGCGGCGCGTACTTTGGGCGAAGTCATCACTGGCGCGGATGTGTTTTTGGGTTTGTCGGCGGGCGGCGTGCTCAAGGCCGAAATGGTCAAACTTATGGCGCAGCAACCGCTGATATTTGCACTGGCAAATCCGCATCCGGAGATATTGCCGGAAGTGGCGAAAGCCGCGCGACCCGATGCGATTTTGGCGACCGGGCGTTCCGATTATCCCAACCAAGTGAACAATGCTTTGTGCTTTCCCTACATTTTTCGCGGCGCGTTGGATGTGGGTGCGCGCACCATCAACGAGGCGATGAAACGCGCGGCGGTGTATGCCATCGCGGCACTTGCCGAGGCCGAACAATCCGCCGAAGTCGCGTCGGTTTACGGCGACCAGAATCTGTCTTTTGGCGCGGAGCATCTGATACCCAAACCGTTCGATCCGCGTCTCATCATGCGCATCGCGCCAGCCGTCGCGCAAGCCGCGATGGACAGCGGCGTGGCGGAACGCCCCATCGCGAACATGGACGCTTACCGTGAACAGTTGTCGGGTT
>JBAVPP010000138.1:0-6245 GCA_049693175.1 Gallionella sp.
GGTATTGGAAAATCAAGTCAGCGTGTGGTTCGGCGCGGTGTTGCGCGGCGATAACGAAACCTTGCACATCGGCGAAAATAGCAACATCCAAGACAATGCCGTACTGCACACCGATATGGGTACGCCACTGAATATCGCGGCGAACGTCACCGTTGGACATCACGCCATGTTGCATGGTTGCAGTGTCGGCGCAGGCAGTTTAATCGGCATCAAAGCGGTAATTTTGAATCACGCCGTCATCGGAAAAAATTGTTTGATCGGTGCGAACGCGCTGATCACCGAAGGCAAAGTCATTCCTGATAATTCGCTGGTGGTCGGCTCACCCGGAAAAGTGCTGCGCACACTGACCGACGATGAAATTGCCGCTATGCACGCTAACACCGCGCACTATGTGGAAAATGCCGCGCGCTATGCGGCTGAACTCCAAGCAATCCAATAAAGATTCTGTGGTACAAACGCAACTAATCCGCGACCTTCACCGCCACGCCCAAGGCGTGTATTTTATGCGCAAACACGTCCAACTCCTCTCTGGTTAAAGCACTCAAGCGCGCCGCTTCTGCTTGCAGCGAGGGACGCGCCAAGCCATATAACAAAACGCCCTGCAGCGCATTACCGTCGCGCAGCAGCGACGCAACAAAGGCAAAATAATCTTGCTCGTCTTGCGCGGAGGGCGATGCTCCATCCACCGCGAACCAGCAAGTTTGCAGCCAAGTGGGGCATAGCGAAATTGAGGTCGTCAAATGCTCGCACACTTTATCCGGCGTGGTATGCGTATCGTTGATACGCGACATGCCCGCCGCGCTGGCTCTGTCCAACTTAAACCAAACCTCACCATTAATTTTCGCCATCGCGCGCAAACCGTTTTGCACGCCCTCGCGATGCATCAAACTGCCATTCGTAATCAACACAGTCTTCACGGTATCGTGCAAACCTGACGCGCGGCGAACCCGCGCGATCACGTCTATGACTTGCGCAAATTCCGCGCTGCTGGTGGGTTCGCCATTGCCGGACAATGCGATGTCATTGATGCGCCGCATGTCTTGCGGCACACGGTTTTGCATGAAATCACCATGCAGCAATTCTTGCAAAAAATCCGTCAGTTCTTGTTCGAGTAAAACCAAATCGACAGGTGGCGCAGTACCGCGCGTCAGCTCCGGCACTTGGCAATAAATACAACGCCAGTTGCAGGCGTTATTGGGATTGAGATTGATACCGACCGACACACCACCGGCGCGGCGCGAGATGACAGGATAGACATAGCGCAGCTTCGCGCTGTCGCGGTCATGGTTGACCACGCTTAAAGTGACTGTTTTTTTGTCTTTGGAGTCGCTCAAGATTTTGGTAAATATTTGGCCGGATCAACCGGCTTACCAAGACGGCGCACTTCGAAATGCAGCATGACCCGATTAGTATCGGTCTTGCCCATTTCCGCAATCTTCTCGCCGCGTTTAACTCCCTGTCCTTCCTTCACCAGCACCTTGTCATTGTGTGCATACGCGCTCAGGAAAGTCTTGTTATGTTTGATGATGATGAGCTTGCCATAACCGCGCAGCCCGCTGCCGCTATACACCACCTTGCCCGGCGCGCTGGCAAGCACGTCTTGCCCCAGCTTACCCGCAATGTCTATGCCTTTGCGATTATCCGCTTCGGAAAATTGTGCGATGACTTTCCCACTGGCGGGCAAGCCCCATTGCAACGCGTCTTCCTCGGTATTGAGGATGGAGTTGTCGGCAGGTGCGGCTTCCACTTTAGAAGCCGGCGGGACAACAGCACTCTTGGCGGGCAAGGTCAGCACTTCTATAGTTCCGCCTTGCGCGGTCACAATCTTACTGCCCTGCACTTCATCTATTTGCGCCATCGCCGCATCGTTGTATATATATTTCACAACTTTGGGTTGGTCTTTCGGCGCGTTGTCGACCGGCTTAGACTCGGCAACGGCAGGTGATTTTGCGGCGGCTGGAAATAACTGCAATACCTGCCCGATTTGTATCCGTCTGGGATCTTTCAATCCGTTCAACTCCGCCAACTCGTGATAATCCAATCCGTAATTGAACGCGATGCTGTACATCGTGTCGCCTTTAGCAACCTGGTGTGTCGCGGGTCGCCAATCTTTTTCGCCCGGTGTTTTTGCACGCTGCGCCTCATTCGTCGCACCACCCGTTTTAGATTTGCCCGATGCCGTGCTCGGTGTCGTGCTTGGCGGCGTGGTCGAGCAGGCGACCAAGGTCACCGCAAGCAACGCACCCGCAATAATATTTTTAACAGTCATACCTTCCCCATCAATAATGGTACGAATTTTACGGGTTCTAATCTCGTTTCACGAAATCCTTTTGCGTCGCGCTCAACGAGATAAAGGTGTTGCTCATTCATCCCCACCGGCAACACCATGCGACCGCCGATTTTCAATTGCTCGCGCAAAGCGGGCAACAAGGTTGGCGCGGCAGCCGCCATGATAATGCCATCGAACGGTGCGATTTCCGGCAAGCCCGCACAGCCATCGGCGTAACGCACAGTGACGTTGCGCAATTTCATATCGCGCAGTTGCTTTCTGGCGCGCTGATACAAGGGTTCGATACGTTCCAAGCTATAAACTTCAGTCGCCACTTGCGCCAACACCGCCGCCTGATAACCGCAGCCCGTGCCGATTTCCAACACGCGACCCAGCGGATTGCCATTGCGCAAAATTTCTATCATGCGCGCCACAATATAAGGCTGTGAAATGGTCTGACTAAAATTGATCGGCAGCGACACATCATCATAGGCGCGACTCGCCAAGGCTTCATCGACAAACAAATGGCGCGGCACGGCAAACATTGCCGCCAACACCGCCTCGTCTTTGATGCCCTGCTCGCGCAAGCGATCTATCATGCGCAGCTTGGTGCGCTGCGAAGTCATGCCTATGCCGGAAGTATTCATAGCGACCGCATCCAATCGCGTACCGCATCGAGTTGCGCATATTGCGTCAGATCAATTTGCAACGGCGTAATCGAAACTTGTTGCGCCGCCAGCGCGTGAAAATCCGTGCCGTCACCCGCGTCCTGTGCCTTGCCCGCCGCGCCCACCCAATACACCGTTTCACCGTGCGGATTGAACGCTTTGATGACAGGCTCGGCCTTGTGGCGTTTACCCAAACGCGTCACCGTCATGCCGCGCAGCTCTTCATAAACGACATCCGGCACATTGACATTCAGCAGCCAAGGTTTGCTATGTGTCTGGCGCGAAAAACGCTGCACCAATTCCACCGCCACTTTTGCCGCCGTTTCATAGTGCGTGAGTTCTTTGCCCACCAGCGACAAAGCAATCGCCGGAATGCCCAGCAAAAAGCCTTCCGTCGCCGCCGCGACTGTGCCGGAATAAATGGTGTCGTCACCCATGTTTGCACCGGCATTGATGCCCGACACCACCATATCCGGCTGATGATCCAACATGCCTGTCACGGCCAGATGCACACAGTCTGTCGGTGTGCCGTTCACATAATAAAAACCATTTGCGGCGCGACGCAATTTGAGCGGTCTGTCCAGCGTCAAAGAATTACTCGCGCCGCTGCGATCACGCTCAGGCGCGACCACCGTGACATCGGCGACTTGTGAGAGATACGTTGCGAGGACAGCCAATCCGGGCGCGAAATAGCCATCATCATTGCTGATTAAAATACGCATGTGACCTAGTGAGCGTGCGGGATTGTTATTGATATGATCGGCGCAAAAAATATGCACCGGCGTTTGGTGCGCGATGATACCCCATGCGACACAAACGCAGCAAGATTAAGCCTCTGCCAATATCAAATGTCGCGCGGGAACACCCTGAAACAATCATATTCATTTAAGCATCTAAAGTTACGGCAAGGTTGACATGTGGTCGGGCTTGCACAACACTGTGCAGGCTCGCACTCCGCAATCGGCATCCTAAAAAATTATGAATTCTGACTGGCAAAATTTCCTCATGCAGCATCAAGCGCACATCCAAGATGGCGTGGTGCAACATTTCGACAATCCGGATGCCGAGCTCGACGCGAGCGAAAATGGCACGGTGCTGTGCGACTTGGGTCAATTCGGCACCTTACGCGTGAGCGGCGAAGACGCGCAAAGTTTTTTGCAAAATTTATTGAGCAACGACATTCGCCATGTGGATGCAACACATGCGCAATTATCCAGTTTCAACACCGCCAAAGGCCGCATGTTGGCGGTGTTTTTGATTTGGCGCGAGGGCGAGAATTATTGCTTGCAATTACCGGTGGAAATTCTTGAGGTGATGCGCAAAAAATTATCCATGTATGTGTTGCGCTCAAAAGTAAAAATCACCGATGCCAGCAATGAACAAATTTGCATGGGTGTGTCCGGGAAAAATGCGGAATCATTACTGCGCAAATTGTGCGGTGATGTGCCACCAGAAAACATGGCTTGCCTAGCCATCGCACACTCGCACATTCTAAAAATAAACGACACTCGTTTTCAAATTTCAATTTCCCCAAGCAACGCGCAAACCTTATGGAATAAGCTGGCCGCGGGGACGCAAGCGGTGGGCAGTGCGTGTTGGGACTGGCTCAATATCCGTTCCGGCATTCCTGTCATCACACTTAAAACACAGGAAGAATTTGTGCCGCAAATGGCGAATCTGGACGCGCTGGGCGGCATCAATTTCAAAAAGGGTTGTTATCCCGGCCAAGAAATTGTGGCGCGTATGCACTACTTGGGCAAACTGAAACGCCGCATGTTTTTGGCGCACATTTCGCGCGGCGATATGCCGCAAGCGGGTGACGAATTATTCAGCGCGGATATGGACGGCCAGACCAGCGGCATGATCGCCAACGTCGCACCCGCGCCGCATGGCGGCTATGACGTGCTGGCTGTCATTCAAACTGCCAGTGTGGAAACGTCGCAAATTAAAACCATAGACGGCAACATTTTACAAATCCTTACGCTTCCCTATACGCTCACCTGAGCAGCGAGACCGCGATGAGTTCCAGATTGCCACTCACCCGTATTCATTTGATGGCGTTGATCCTAGTGATATTCATCGCGCTCAACGGTGTGTGGCTGAATATTTTCAGCACGCAGGACAACCGTCTTTCAGATATGTTTGTGCGCGGTATTGCCGCGAAATTAGCCGCCGATCCCGACATCGTCATCGTCGATATAGACGAAGCCAGCATCGCCAAAATGCAGGATGTGGCGGGCAGCTGGCCGTGGCCGCGCGCGGTGCATGGCGAGTTGCTGCAAGGCATTGCGCGCCAACACCCCACCGCTATCGTGTTCGATCTATTGTTCAGCGAACCGGATCGTTACCGGCCCGAAAGCGATGCGATGTTCAACGAGGTTTTGCGCGATTTGCACAACGTCTATTTTCCGATGTTGCAACTTGCCGGCAATCAGGCGAATGGCACTCTGCTGACGGAATTGGCGAAACTCACTGATGTCCCGCACCGCGCGAATGCCGACCAAAATGCGCGTGCCATTTTGATGCCGCCACAAGCGATTGATCCGGCATCATGGCGTGTCGGCCTGGTAAATTTTACGGAAGATCAAGACGGCATAGGTAGGCATTATGATGTGCGCCGCGACATCGGCGGCTGGTTTGTGGAGTCGCTGCCCACCCGCTTGATGCGCGATTTGCACATCGCCACACCGGACCAAGCACAGATTATTTTGCATTGGCGCGGCGGTCAAAGTCCTTACAAACACCTCTCCTACAGCGATTTATATGCCGACCAGTCGCGAGAAAAACCTTTGCGTGACCAACGAGAACTGGCGGGGAAAATCGTCATCATCGGCAGCTCCGCCACCGGCTTGCACGACTTGCGCGACACTCCCATCTCCAGCTTATATTCGGGCACGGAAATACTCGCGACCGCCATAGATAATCTCAAAAACCAACGCCACACCACTGCCGCTCCTGCTTATTTTTCGTCCCTGCTCGCCCTATTGCTAGTCGCGTTTTTACTGCCTTTGTTCGCACGCCGTATGGACGCGTCACAAATCGGTGGCATACTTTTGCTCGTCACTATTTTATTGTTGGCGGCGCAATATTTCGCCATGACACGCATGACCAGCGTGGCGATGTTCACGCCTTTGTTGTTCGGCTGGTTATTTTATTTCGCCGCCGCACTCAGCGAATATTTGCGCGAAAAAGCCTCGCGTGAGCAGACCGTGCGCATCTTCAGCCGCTTCCTCGATCCGCGCGTGGTGGAATCTCTCGTCGCGCAAGGCGAAACGCCGCAATCGTTGAGCAGTCAGGCGCGCGACATC
>JBAVPP010000139.1:0-6713 GCA_049693175.1 Gallionella sp.
CAGCAACACTTTCAAACCAGACAACGGTTGGGCTTCACTCACATTTCCCCCTAGTGGCGTTTATCGCCTTTAGTTATATTTGCCTTGTTATAGCTATTGCGGCAGGGCGCAATACTAACCAATTTATACAGCTTGTCATAGCCTTGTTTCATCGCTTCCAAAATTGCGGTGTGAAAAGTATCAACACGGTAAAAATCTCCAGCCGCCCGATCAACATTGCCACGCTACACACCCACGTCTGAAAATCGCTTAATACGCCGTAGTTGCTTGCCGGCCCGACCACACCCAGACCCGGCCCGGCATTATTGATACAGGCGATGACAGCGGAAAATGAGGAAATGAAATCCAGCCCGCTAATCAGCAAGGCAAAGGTCAGCGTTGCCACACTCATAAAGTACAAAAAGATAAAGCCCAGCACGGCGAACACCACATTGTTTTCAATCACACTGCCGCCGATTTTCATCGGATTGACCGCCGCCGGATGGATTAATTTATGGAACTCGCGTCCGGCCTGTTTGAATAAAATCAAGGTGCGCACCATTTTGATTCCGCCGCCAGTCGAACCGGAACTGGCGACAATACAACTCAAAAACAACATCCAAATCGGCGCGAATATCGGCCATTGATTGAAGTCGACACTGGAGAATCCGCAATCGGTCGCAATGGAAACCACGTTGAAACTGGCATGGCGCAACGCCGTCCAAAAATTCGTGTACGTTCCCTGCCAAAACAAAAATACGGCGATGACTACACAGCTCGCCAGTGTCACCGCCACCGTCGCAATCGCCTCGGAATCGTGTAAATAAGGCTTAAAACTTTTGCCGCGCCAGGCCAAAAAATGTGTCGCAAAATTCATCGCGGCAAGCAACATAAACACGATTAGCACCGCTTCAATCACTGGCGAATCGAAGTGTCCAACACTCGCGTCATAAGTGGAAAACCCGCCCAGACCCATTGCCGCGAACGCGTGGCAAATCGCATCCAGCCAATTCATACCGGCGAGTTTGAGTGATGCGATGCAGGCGATTGTGATGCCCAGATACACCAGCCAAAGATTGCGTGCCGTCTCGGTGATACGCGGAGTGAGCGCGGAATCTTTCATCGGCCCCGGCGTTTCTGCTTTAAATAATTGCCACCCGCCTATGCCCAATAACGGCAGAATCGCCACCGCCAACACCACCACGCCCATGCCGCCCAACCAATTCAATTCATGCCGCCAAATGTTGATTGCGGGCGGTAAAAATTCCAAGCCCGTCAACACCGTCGCGCCTGTCGTGGTCAAGCCCGACATGGTCTCGAAATATGCGTCGGTAAAAGACAATCCGCTGATGACCATCATCAGCGGTAGGGTCGCGGCGGCGGGCATCGTCACCCACATTGCGGTCACTAGAAGAAAGCCGTGCCGTATGGATAATTCGCCGCGATGTCGGCGCGACACCAGCCACAATATCGAGCCGACACCAAACGTGGCAAGCATGGCCAGCACAAAATTCATCACCGTGCCGTCCTGGTAAATCAGCGAGGCAATGATGGGCATCAAATACGCGAGGCTGAACACAACCAACATCAAGCCCAATGCGTTGACTATGGTAAAAATTCGCCTCATCCAAAAAATCCGGCATTCACTTGAAATAATTTTTCGACCTTGCACACCATCGTTTTGTCGATGACGAATACGATGACGTGGTCTCCGGCTTCAATCACCAAATCATGGTGACCCATAATGACTTCATCGCCGCGCACCACCGCGCCTATGGTGGTGCTTTTCGGCAAGTCGATTTCGTCGATGCGCCGCCCCACCACACGCGAGGATTTACGGTCGCCATGCGCCACCAGTTCCAATGCCTCGGCCGCGCCGCGCCGCAAGGAATGCACCGCCGCCACATCACCTTGGCGCACATAAGCGAGCAGCGAACCGATGGTGACTTGCGCGGGCGACAAAGCGATGTCGATCTTGCCGCCCTGCACCAGATCGACATATGCGCTGCGATTGATTAGCGAGATCACTTTGCGCGCGCCGCCCTGTTTTGCCAGCAACGCGGACATGATGTTGTTTTCATCGTCATTGGTCAGCGCGCAAAACACATCGATATCCTCGACGTGTTCCTGCTGCATTAATTTTTCATCTGTACCGTCACCGTGCAATACCAGCGTGCGGGTCAAATCCTCCGCCAGCTTCACACAAGCTTTTTTGTTGAACTCGATGAGCTTGACCTGATAATGATTTTCCAAAGCCTTGGCCAAACGTCTGCCAATATTGCCGCCGCCGACTATCATCACGCGTTTGCACGGTTTGTCCATGCGGCGCATTTCGCTCAGCACACTGCGAATATTTTTGGTTGCCGCGATGAAAAAAATCTCGTCGCCTTCTTCCACCACCGTTACGCCGGTCGGCATGATGGCGCGGTCTTTACGAAAAATCGCCGCGACGCGCGCGTCCACCTGCGGCATGTGGGTTTGCAAAAAACTCAGCGGTTTGCCCACCAGCGGCCCGCCGGTAAAAGCACGCACCGCCACCAGCGAAGCTTTTTTGTTGGAGAATTCCAATACCTGCAATGCCTCGGGGAATTCGATGAGTTTGGAAATATAGTCGGTGAGAATTTGCTCCGGGCAAATGGAAAAATCCACGCAAAAATTTTCTTTACTAAAAACCTCGGGACGTTCCAAAAATTCGGCGGCACGAATGCGGGCAATGCGTGTCGGGGTGTTGTACAAACTTGCCGCCAGCTTGCACGCCAGCATGTTCACTTCGTCGCTTTGCGTCACCGCCAGCAACATGTCGCTATCGGCGATACCGGCTTGTTCCAACACCGAAGGATGCGAGGCGTTGCCGGTCAAGGTGCGCAGATCCAGCCTGTCCTGCAACTGCTGTAACTTCAACGCGTCAGAGTCTACCACCGTGATGTCATTCGCCTCACTGACCAGACTTTCCGCCACCGTCGAACCGACTTGTCCCGCACCCAGAATCAAAATTTTCACGACTCAGTTCCAGTGATTGACAAAAAAACTACTACCACAATGCCTTGCCCGCACGGTCTTTTACCTGTGTTTTCCATGCGCCGCGTATGCCATCTGTAACGCTGGCCGGTAGCGGCACATAATGCAGGCTATCAGCCAATTGATTGCCGCTACGGTACGCCCAGTCGAAGAATTTAAGCACCGCGTTCGCATGTGTGGTATCGGCTACGGTACGCTCCATCAAAATAAAAGTCGCGGCGGTGATAGGCCAACTTTCTTTGCCCGGCTCATCGGTAAGTATCTCGTAATAGTTGTTGCTTGCCGACCATTTTGCCGATGCCGCTGCCGCCGCAAAAGAACCGGCACTCGGACTGACTGCCTCACCATCATGATTTTTCATGCGCACAAAAGCCAGATTTTTTTTCAGCAAATCGGCAAGATCCAGATAGCCTATGGAGTTGGGAGTGCTGGCAATTTTGTATGTCATGCCTTCGGTTTTTTCCGCGCCCGCGCCCGCTTTCCAATTCACACTCAACCCTTCACCCACCACGCTTTTCCACTCGGCATTGGCCTTGCTCAAATAGTTGGTGAAGTTAAAAGTCGTGCCGGATTTATCCGAGCGATACAACACTTCGATAGCCGCGTTTGGCAATGCCAAACCGGGATTTATTGCCTGTAAAAGCGGATCGTTCCAGCGTGTGATTTTGCCCAGATAAATAGCCGCGAGCGTATTGCTATCCAAAAGCAATTGTCCACTGGCGATACCTTTAAGGTTTACTGCCGGAACCACGCCGCCGACCACGGCGGGAAACTGCATTAATTGATGCTTATCCAATTCTTCCTGATTCAGCGGTTTATCCGTTGCGCCAAAATCGGTGCGCGAAGCAATAATCTCGGCGATACCTTTGCCTGAACCGACAGGCGTGTAAACCAAGGCCTCGCCCGTTTGCGCCTGATACGCCTTACCCCAAGCCTGATAAATCGTGTTGGGAAAGGTCGCACCCACCCCGAATATCGCATCCGCCTGAACATTACCCGCACATAAACCCAAGGACAACATTTGCAACATTAATCTTAATTTCATAGACGACTCTTTAATTTTCACGTATCCAGTTTTTCCATTCTTCAAATAACGCCGCATTGCGTCCGGCAATGACAGAGCGTTGCCAAATATCACCTTGCGCGAAATCATCATGCTCGACACAACAGGCATACGCGCCTGATTCGCGCAGGATGAGTTCACCCGCCGCGTAATCCCACAACTTTTGTCCGCCGTGCAAATAAATGTCATAACGTCCGGCGGCGGTATAACACCAGTCCAGGGCACTTGCGCCAAAATTGCGCTGCGAAATATACGGCGGCTGGCTAGCCAATTTCTTGAGCAGCTTGGCAGGCAAGCGTTTCAAATCGACACTCGCCAAGGCTTGCGCCAACGGCACGGATGACTCGCGTCCGACTAACTTTTCACCGTTGATGAACGCGCCTTTGCCGGCTTCGGCGGCGAATAATTCTTCCGCGACGGGGTTATACACCACACCCATGACACTTTTGTGTTCGCGCAACAGCGCGACGGAAACGGCAAAATAAGGCAGGCCGCGTATGAAGTTGGAAGTGCCGTCTATCGGGTCAATACACCACAAGCCGCCGTGTCCGGCATCCCATAAAGCATGTTGCTCGGCATCGCTCATTTCTTCGCCCAGCACCGGCACATTGACGATGGCTTGCAGCTTCTTAATCAGCGCGGCTTGCGCGGCGATGTCCGCCTCGGTACACAAACTGCCGTCGCTTTTATGCTGATGCGAGACCTTCAAATAACGCGGCATAATTTCTTCCGCCGCAACCAATTTGACGGCGGCGACCACGGCTTTTAATACGGCACTCATGCCTTTTGGTGCGATGCGATTCATTCGTTTTTCCATTTTATCGAACATCCCATGCTGGCAATCTGCTCGCGCGGACCTTGCCCGGTCTGCGCGACTTGCATCATGGCGTTGAATAAATCGCGCGGCGCATCGGCGGCGGCTTCTTTGCGCGACGCATCCAAACGACCGCGATATTGCAATTCCATATTAGCGTTAAAACCAAAAAAATCCGGCGTGCATACCGCACCATAATTTTTAGCGATTTGCTGAGTCTCATCTATCACGTAAGGAAAAGGATAGGCGTACTGCTGCGAGATGAGTTTCATGTTGTCGAAAGAATCTTCGGCATAATCCGCCGGGTCATTGGACATGATGGCGATGCTGTTAATGCCTTGCGTTTTGAGTTCCAGCGTGTCGCGGATGATGCGCTCGCGTATGGACTTCACATACGGACAATGATTGCAGATGAACATGACCAGCAAACCATTTTTGCCCCTCGCGCTGGCGAGGTTGTAAGTCTTGCCGTCCACACCCGGTAAATTAAAATCGGGAGCCTTCCAACCAAAGTCGCACAAGGGCGGCTGTAAACTAACCATCACGAACTCTCCTGAATACAACTTTTTATAAACAAATTTTATGGTCGTTATATTATCACGGTCACACACTTAAACATCTTTTGAATCCAACATGCCACGCTTCTATTGTCCCGCGCCATTGCCCCATGAAGACAGTTTCGATTTGCCCGCCGATGCCGCCCACCACGCGTCACGCGTATTGCGGCTGCGTGCGGGCGATGCGGTGCAGTTGTTCGATGGAATGGGTAACGAGTGCCACGGCAACATCGCCGAGTTAAGTGGCAAGCATGTCTTGATTGAAAATATTTTAAGCGTTGCAAACAACCGCGAATCGCCCTTGCACACCGTGTTAGCCCAGGCTTTGTGCAGCAGCGAAAAAATGGATTGGGTGATACAAAAAGCCACCGAATTGGGCGTGACCGAAATCCAACCGCTAGATACCGAACGCAGTGTCGCGCGGCTTTCCGCCGAGCGTGCGGAAAAACGCATGGCACATTGGCAGCAGGTTGCCATCTCCGCGTGCGAGCAATGTGGCAGAAATGTGTTGCCGATTATTCATCCGCCGCTGAACATCATGGTATGGCTGCAAGCCATGCGTGATGAGGCTTGCAGCCGTTTCATCCTGCTGCCAGAAGGCGCGACTTCTTTGCCGGCACAAGCTCGTCCGCAAGGGAAAGCCGTGTTGGTGATAGGTGCGGAAGGTGGTTTTTCCAGCGCGGAAAGTGACAGCGCGATGCTGTGCGGCTTCATTCCTATACGCATGGGCAAGCGTGTGATACGCACCGAAACCGCCGCCATTGCCGGACTCACCGCACTGCAAATGTTGTGGGGCGATTTCAATTCATAAAGCTCTTGAGGAAGTCCATCATGCCTTACGTCAATATCAAACTCACCGGCACATTGAGCCGCGAACAAAAGGCGCAGATTGCCGCCGAAGTCACGTCCACACTGGAGCGCATCGCGCATAAGCCGCCGTCCTACACCTATGTCGTGTTCGACGAAATACCGGAGCAAAATTGGGCGGTCTCCGGAAAACTATTGGACGAAGACTAAAGCCCCTACCACTCACCCAAAAGTTGCGGCATGATGCGCGCATCACTTAGAGGACTTGCCATGCCTATCAAGATTGCACCCACTGATTTCGTCGATTGGTTTCGCTCCGTCGCGCCTTACATCAACGCGTTTCGCGGCAAAACTTTTGTCATCGCCTTTGGTGGTGAAGTGGTGGCGGATGGCAAGTTTGTCGAACTCGCGCAAGACTTCAATCTGCTCGCCGCGTTGGGCATACGGCTGGTGCTGGTACACGGTGCACGTCCGC
>JBAVPP010000140.1:0-8550 GCA_049693175.1 Gallionella sp.
CTACATGCCGACGAAATAGATTTTGCTGTCGGCTCGATGCTGGATGTCCCCGATGACATCACCTACCAGCCCGTCGTCACTTTTGATCCGGCACTCATTACGCCGCTGGACCATCCTTTGGCAGGACAGTCCAGCGTGACCTTAGCCGAAATCAGCCGATACGGATTGATATTGCCGCCCCGCCATCTCTCAACTTGGCGCATGGTGAAATACGTGTTCCAGCAAAACAACCTGACCTTCACTGTCACGCTGGAGGCGGGCGGATGGGAAGTTATCAAAAAATATGTCGAACTGGGCATGGGTGTTTCCATCGTGACGGATATTTGTCTGACGGGCAGCGAAAAATTGGCGCGCATTCCGCTCAATCAATATTTCCCGCAGCGCGGTTACGGATTGGTGTTGCGCAAAGGAAAATTCCTTTCGCCACAAGCGCGATGTTTTATCGAAATTTTGCGCGAGGTATATGGAATGGAAAGCGTATCAGAACAGGCTACAAACTCTATCACCTAAAACTTACCCGCACGACTAATCCCTTGTCGTTGTCGGGCGTGGTTAGCGTGACGCCGGCATTGTGCATGTTGGCAATTTCGTTGACGATGGATAATCCCAATCCACTCCCGCTACCTTGCGCATGGCTGCCCCGAAAAAAACGTTGCAGCACTTTTTGTCGTTCCGTTTCTATAATCCCCGGACCATCATCCTCCACCTCAAGCATCGCAGTCTGATTGACCACACCCGTTCTGACGGTAACCCGCGAACCTTTTCCCGCATGTTCAATGGCATTGTGTATCAAATTCGACAGCAATTCTTGGAGTAGCAAAACGTGTCCTTGCACGCAGGCCGTCTCCAACTCAAAACCCAAATCTACTCCGGCAACAAATGCCCGATGAGACCACTCATTTGCCGACCAAGAGCCAATGTCTTTGAGGTCTAGTGATTCGAAGTCGGGACGTTTCTGAATACTGGAATCTGCGCGTGCGATGGTTAACAGTTGATTCGCCAATTTGGCTGCACGACTCGCGGAACGATGTATGTGTTCTAGCGTGGTGTGTGAAGATTCGGGGTGCGGTTCCAATAAAGCCAACTCTGATTCTGTTTGAAGTGCCGCCAAGGGGGTGCGCAATTGATGTGCGGCATCGGCAAGAAATGATTGCTGTGTTTTACTGGCCTTTTCCAAACGCGCGAATAATTGATTAAGAGTGTTAATAAGCGGCTGCACCTCACTGGGTACGTTGGGAACATCTAAGGGTCGCAAATCATCCAGTGAACGCTCGGCAAGTTGGTTTCGTATTTCCTGCAGCGGGTTCAATCCATGCCGCACAGCAATCAGCATGACAGCGGCAGTCGTCAGACTCAGGGCCAAAATAGAAAGCAGCGTGGCGATCAATGCCTGAAAATGCAGCCGTTCGCGTTTGACCAATGTTTCGGCAATGCGCACCTGGCATGTTCGGGAACCGCATGACACGCCATATACCAACATGCGTATCGCGCGTCCGGCGATTTCTCTATCCTCATAACGCAATTCACCCGCTGAAATAGGTGCTTCTGGAATGTTGAGTGCCGCGTCACCCGCGATGATTTTTCCCGACGAATCGGCCACCATAAAAAACTCTTTATCCAATTGATCCGTGCGTAACAGATGCTCAGTTTCGGGATTCATATCAAAACGTATCGTGTCTTGCTCGACTTTTAAGAATCCAGAAATGGCAATCGCAAAATCGCCAAGCTGGTGATCGATTTCCTGTTTCGCGGGCGTGAGGGCAAGCCAGTATTGGATAACTGCCGCGACCGGCATAATGACCAGCAACGGTAACAGCAACCAGACTAGCAACAGCCTTTTAAGGCTGGGAGTCATTCGAGGATTCCTCCGCGAGATAGCCGAAGCCGCGTATCGAGCGAATGGAGATATCGGCATTGCTTAATTTGGCGCGCAAGCGCGAGATATAAACTTCAATCGCATTTCCTGAAGGTGTCTCATCCCAACCCGAGATTGCATCCAGAATTTGCTCCTTGCTGACGACTTTGCCTGAATGGGTTAAAAGATAAACCAGCACTGCCCATTCACGCGGCAATAACTCAACCGGTTTGTCCGATAAAAAGGCACGCTTGGCAATCAAATCAACTCTTAATTTACCCAGTAAAAGTTCATTGCTTTCGCGCGCATGATAACGTCTGGCCAGTGCCTGGATACGCGCCAGCAATTCCGTCAATGCAAAAGGTTTCACCAGATAATCATCCGCGCCGATTTGCAATCCGTGGACGCGATCTTCAACAGCGTCTCTGGCTGTCAACATCAAAATAGGCATTACTTTTTTCTGCTCACGCAATCGCCGGACGACCTCGAAGCCGTCTATGTCGGGAAGACCCACATCGAGCAATATCAAATCGTAATTGACCAATCTGGCCGCATTGGCGACGGATTCGCCGTTTTTTGTCCAATCCACCACCCAACTCTGGGAGCGCAACGCTCTGACCGTTGTTTCTCCCAGCGAAGCATCATCTTCCACCAGCAATATGCGCACGAACGACCTCTTCAAAAATTGACTTTAGGCACACACGGTTGTTGCACCGCAAAATATTTTAAGCATATTAACTGACAAAACTCACATAAGTTGAATGTCAGCTTGGTGAAGGCTTTTACTCATCTCACTGTAAGGAAGCCTGTGTAGACTGCGCCGCGACACTTCATCCCTATCCATTCGGATTTCCGCAACTGATAATTTCACAGAAACAAATTTATATGTCGAAGCACACCGAAGATAATTCCCGTCAGGGATACGCCTTGTCGCGACGGGCACAACTCGCCATCATCACAGGCGGCATCTTGCTGATTCTTGGCGGAGTCTGGATATTTCACCGCCTAGAAGACAAACCTGCTCCGCCTCCGGCGCGAATTGCACCACCGGGAACATTCTTACCGACTCAAACCCAATTAAAAAGTTTGCAAGTTGACCCGGTTCAGACGATGAGTTTTCGCGGTGAACAAATCACCGATGGCAATATCGCCTACAACGACGATGCGGCTACGCCAGTGTTCTCGCCTTATTCCGGTCGCGTAATTCGTGTGATTGCCGATCTTGGGGATCAGGTAAAAAAAGGTGATCCGCTAGTGGCGGTCGCCGCGACAGAATTTGCCCAGGCGCGTAGCAACTTGCTGGTCGCCCATGCGCAACTAAATTTGACCACCGCGAGTGAAAAACGTCTGCACGGTTTGTATGATGCCAAAGCCGCCGCACTCAAAGACTGGCAACAAAGCCAGTCGGATCTGGCAACCGCAAAAGCCAATCTGTTAGCGGCGCGTAATCAGCTCAGCATATTTGGAAAGTCCGATGACGAAATCAATGCCATTGAGAATGATAACGGCACGACTGTCATCAGCCCCGAAGCAATCGTGCGTGCGCCGATTTCCGGTACGGTGACGCAGCGTCAGGTAGGCAACGGGCAAAATATTCAGAGTGCGGTGGGCGGCGCGCCCGTTCCCCTGTTTACCATAGGCAATTTATCCAGTGTGTGGCTGGTGGCGAATGTGCGCGAAACCGACGCGCCTTTGGTTCATGTCGGACAGAGCGTGGAAGTGCATGTGCTGGCTCTGCCCGACCGGCAATTCAAAGCCAAGATCGCCTGGGTCGCACCGGCTGTCGATCCCAACACACACCGCTTGCCGGTGCGCGCCGAAATTAGCAACAAAGACGGCGTGCTAAAACCCATGATGTTTGCCAATTTCAGCATCGTCACTGGCAACGAAGTACAAGCCTTGGGTGTACCACAAAGTGCGGTAGTGTATGAAGGCAGCGACGCGCATGTTTTCGTTGCGAATGCCGATAATTCTCTGGCTATACGCGGCATCAAAGTCGGGCGCATCAGCGGGAAAATGATTGAGGTTACTTCAGGTTTAACAAGCGGGGAAAAAATTGTCACTCATGGTGCGTTATTTATCGACCGCGCGATTTCGGGAGATTAGCCATGAATCGCGTCGTCACCTTCTCGCTTAAACAACAAATTACCGTCGTCGTCATGTTGGCGGCACTTTTTATCATCGGTCTGTTTTGTTTTATTAAGCTCAACATCGAAGCCTATCCCGATCCCGTTCCGCCGCTGGTTGATATTGTTACACAGAGCAGTGGACAGTCCGCCGAAGAGATGGAACGCTACATCACCATTCCGCTGGAAATTCAATTGGCGGGCATTCCGCATGTCACCACCATACGCACCATTTCTTTATTTGGCCTGTCGGATGTCAAAGTACAGTTCACTTATGACGTGACTTACAAAGAAGCGGAGCAACAGATTATCAATCGCCTGTCACAGTTGACACCGATGCCCAATGGCGCGATACCGGGCATTTCACCGGAAAGTCCGATAGGCGAAATTTTGCGTTATCGCGTGTATGGCCCGCCTGGCTATTCGGTGCAAGATTTGAAAACCATAGAAGACTGGATGTTGGAGCGCCGCTTCAAGGCTGTGCCGGGTGTGATTGATGTGAACGGTTGGGGCGGCAAAACCAAAGATTATGAGATTACGATTGATCAGTCCAAACTCAACCATTATGGATTGACCATTCCGCAAGTGTTGGCATCGCTCAACAATAGCAATATCAACGTGGGCGGGCAGACCGTGAATTTCGGCGCGCAAGCGGCGGTGGTGCGCGGCGTAGGCCTGATCCACTCTTTGGATGACATACGCCACACGATGCTGACCGCCAACAATGGCGCGCCGGTATTGATAGGAGATGTTGCAACAGTCACGGTCAGCAATTTGCCGCGTTTGGGTGTTGCCGGCAATGATGCCGACGACGACATCGTGCAGGGCATCGTGTTGATGCGACGCGGCGAACAAAGCACACCCACCATCAAGCGCGTGGAAGCAGAATTGGAAAAGATCAACAAGTCGGGCATATTGCCGCCGGGCGTGCATATCGAGCGCATCTATGATCGCGCCGAATTGATCAGTGTCACCACCCATACCGTGTTGGAAAATCTGATCTTTGGCATCGTGCTAATTTTTTGCGTGCAGTGGATATTTTTGGGCAATCTGCGCAGCGCGATTATCGTCAGTGCCACGATTCCGTTTGCGATGTTCTTCGCCATCATCATTATGACTTTGCGCGGCGAGTCGGCGAATTTGCTTTCGGTGGGCGCGATTGATTTTGGGTTAATCGTCGATGCGACGGTCATCATGGTGGAAAATATTTTCCGCCATCTTGCCGAAAGCAAGGAACAACGCGACTCGGGCACCCCGCTGTTCATGCAACATATTTTTCCGGATACTTCGCTGCACGGAAAAATGGCGACCATTGCCTTTGCCGCGACAGAAGTGAACCGTTCGATTTTCTTTTCCGCCGCCATCATCATCGCCGGATTCATTCCGCTGTTTACATTAAGCGGTGTCGAGGGACATATTTTCGGACCTATGGCATCGACTTATGCCTACGCAATTATCGGCGGGTTGATTGCGACCTTTACGGTAGCCCCGGCACTCAGCTCTTTGCTATTGCCCGCGCATGTCAAAGAAACTGAAACCATCGTGGTGCGCGGAATGCGTCGCGTGTACGAACCCGTTATCAAATTTGCCTTGGCAAATCGTTTTTTAATGCTGTCCGGCATGGGTGTATTGGTCATCGCTGCCGGTTTTGCGGTCCACTCGCTGGGACTGGAATTTTTGCCAAAATTAGAGGAAGGGAATATGTGGATTAGAGCTTCCATGCCTTCATCTATCTCGCTTGAAGAAGGTAATGCCTACGTCAACCGAATGCGTACCTTGATTAAAGAATATCCCGAAGTGGAAACCGTGATCTCACAAAATGGCCGGCCGGATGATGGCACGGATGCCACCGGATTTTTTAACGCGGAATTCTTTGTGCCGCTCAAGCCTTTTAATACTTGGCCTGCCGGGGTGGACAAAGAAAAACTGACCGAGGAAATCAGTGTGCGTATGCAACAGGAATTTCCCGGCGTGGAATTCAACTTCTCTCAATATATCGAAGATAATGTGGAAGAAGCGTCGTCGGGTGTGAAAGGACAAAATTCGGTCAAGTTGTATGGCAACGATCTCGCCGAGTTGGAAAAAACCGCCACAAAAATTCAGGCCGTGATGGCGACTGTGCCGGGTATCGCCGACTTGTCGATTTTCAAGGCACTCGGTCAACCTACGGTGAGAATCGATGTGGATAGAGCGCGAGCGGCGCGCTACGGACTTGCGCCGGGTGATGTCAATGCGACCGTGCAGGCCGCCATCGGTGGACAAGCTGCGGGTAATTTGTACGAGGATGGTAGTGACCGTAATTTCCCGATGGTGGTGCGCCTTGCCGCGAACTATCGCCAGAGCCTGGAGTCGATACGGCGTATCACCGTCGGCGCGCCAAATCCGAATGGTAACGGCGTGGTGCAAATTCCGCTGACCGATGTTGCCAATGTCAATTTAGTCTCCGGTGCGTCCTTCATCTATCGTGAAAACCAAGAGCGTTATATCCCGATCAAATTCAGTGTGCGTGGACGTGATTTGGGCAGTGCGGTTACCGAAGCACAGCGCAAAGTCGCGGAACAGGTGAATTTACCCGGGGGCTATCGCATGGAGTGGGTGGGCGAATTCGGCCAGTTGGAAGATGCCATCGCGCGCTTGAAAATTGTTGTGCCGCTGAGCATCAGCCTGATTTTGTTATTGCTATTTTTCAATTTTAATTCCATCGCCGACACCCTGCTCGCCGCGAGTGTAATGCCGATGGCATTGATAGGCGGCATATTCGCGCTCGCGCTGACGGGCACGGCTTTTAGCGTGTCGGCTGCCATTGGCTTCATCGGGTTGTTCGGTATTTCGGTGATGGAAGGCATCATCGTGGTGACCTATTTCAACCAGATGCTGGAAAGCGGCATGGAGCGTTCTCAAGCGATTTTGAATGCGTGCAACACACGTTTGCGCCCGGTGATGATGACGTGCTGCGCGGCGTGTGTCGGACTGCTGCCCGCCGCTTTCGCCACCGGCATAGGCTCGCAAGTACAAAAGCCGCTGGCCTTGGTGGTGGTGGGCGGAATTTTGCTCGCGCCGGTATTGGTGCTGATTATTTTGCCCTTGTTGATTGATTTATTTTCCAGACGCAAATCGGTACAACAACTCCGGCACACTGCCGCACTGGAGGGTGTGTGATGCGTAAAAATTTAACACCTTATTGGCTGTCGATTCCCTTGCTGTTGCTCGCCGGATGTGCTGCAGGTCCGGATTTAAAAAAACCGGATGCCCCGACCGCGCAAAGTTACGCGCCAACCAGCGGCATCACCGCGATCACGACTTCCGCGCCGGTGCCGGCGGGGGAAGCGCAACACTTCAACACTTCGGCGGATATTCCTTTTGACTGGTGGACATTGTTCCAATCACCGCAAATCAATTCATTGATTCAGCGATCATTCAAAGCGAATCCCGACATCGCGGCGGCACAAGCGGCGTTGCGCCAGGCACAGGAAAATGTGGTCGCGCAACAGGGATTTTTCTATCCCTCGGTCAGTGCTAGTTACTCGCCGTCACGCAACAAATTGGCGGGTAACATGGGTGGCAATTCGCCCGGTGTGCAGGGTAACGGACGCGTTATTCAAACCTACTCAAATCCGGCCGGGCCAGTTTACAACGCGCCCGCCTATTACAATTTTCATGTCGCGCAACTATCGGTGGGCTATGCGCCGGACGTGTTCGGGCTGAATCGCCGCATGGTTGAATCCGCCGAGGCGCAAATGTCTATGCAAAAACTTCAGACAGCGGCAACCTATATCACACTGGCCTCCAATGTCGTGGCGGCAGCGATACAAGAGGCTTCCTTGCGCGCTCAAATCGCAGCGATGGAAAAAATTGTCGCCAGCAATCGCGAAAATCTGGACATCGTGAAAAAACAATTGGAGTTGGGCGATGTCTCCGAACTCGATGTCGCGGTGCAAGAATCAGCGTTAGCGCAAACCGAACAATCGCTCATTCCGCTCAGAAAACAATTGGCGCAGACACGCGATTTAATCCGCGCGCTGGCGGGTAATTTACCCAACGAAGAGGTGGCAGAAACTTTCGATCTGGCGAGTCTGCATCTGCCGCAGGAATTGCCGCTGACCTTGCCTTCCAAAATCGTCGAGCAGCGTCCCGATGTGCGTGCGGCGGAAGAACAATTGCACTATGCCAGCGCGCAGGCAGGCGTGGCGGTGGCCAACCGTCTGCCGCAATTCGCCATCAGCGGCGCGATAGGCGGCATGGCAGACACACCCGCATGGATGTTTCGTACCGGTGGTGCGTTTTTTAATCTGGCCGCCAGCATGAGTCAGACAATATTCGACGGCGGCACATTGCGCGCCAGATCACGCGCAGCAGAGCAGGCTTTGCTGCAAGCCGGCGCGCAATATCGCAGCACCGTCATCAGCGCGCTACAAAATGTCGCGGATACGTTATATACGATTCAGTCGGATGCGGATTTATTGGCCGCCGCCGCGCGTACCGAACATGCGATGAATGTGGCAAACAACCTAACACGCAAGCAATATGAAGACGGCAGTGCAAGTTATCAGATGGTATTGCTAGCCGAAC
>JBAVPP010000141.1:0-8458 GCA_049693175.1 Gallionella sp.
TATCAAAAGTCAGTGCCACATTCGCACCGCCGGTATCGCACGCGTTAGTTGCCAGCTTGGCCGCGTTCAAGGCCGTGCCTACCACACGTACCGGCAACGTCCCGGTAGCAGGATTGCTGTACGCGCATTTTAGATTGACAGTTTGCGTGCCGGTGAGTCCCGGTGCGCACACCAGCGCGTTGTTGCTCGCTTGCACCGCTTTGATCGTCAGCGCGGCAACCGTCTCCGCCGCATGGTTGGGCGCGGAGACTAAAAATCCCGCGCTGCTTGTGCTAAAGGTGCAAGCCGGTGAACCAAAGTTGCAGGTCGTAGCGGTAGTTTCGGCGGGCGTGGTATTCGCGTTCAATATCACATTGCCCGGCGTGGTCACTTGCATGTTGAGGGTCGTGGTACTGCTGCCGGGAGATATGGAAAAAGTATTGCCGCCCGGCCAATTCACCGTGGGCGTGCCGGTCGCCACCATCGCCCCCGTCACCCCGCCGGTATAGGGCGTGCAAGGATTCAGCGTGTCGGCACACGCCAGCAAAACCAAAGTGCTGGGTGTGCAAGTCACGCCTGTTCCGCTGGCATGTTGAATCTGGATATGGTTCGGACCCGGAGCAACTGAACTCCACAAAATGGATGCGCCCGTCGCGGGATTAATATAATTCTGGTTACTCCACACTTGCGTGTAATCGCTCGTGCTCAGTTGTACGCCGGCTGTTGCACCCGCACCCGTTTCTCCCGCTCCGCTGCTGCTTCTCTGCATATAACGAAATCTAAAATTACCATTCACCCCCGCACCGCTTTCGTATAACGCGACTTGGAAGTTATAGCGTGTCCCACCATTGCTTGAATACGTGGAAACATTGTCCCAAGTGATGACGAAACGACGCGAAGGGGCTGTCCCTAACATTTCGTATTTGACCGCCGCACCCGTCAAACCATTCGCCGTTCCCGCCACCAAATCCATCCAATAAGGCAACATCAAATTCACCGGCACGGCATCCGGGCAACCTTGCGGCGCGCCACCAAACGCACTCGTGATAGGCAATGCTAGCGGCATATAAGCGCGATGGTATCCGGACACATCCGTGCCGAATGCCAATATCCCATTGGAATACGCACGCACGCCCGTGGAGTTCACTCCGCCGAAGGTAAAAGAAAACCCGCTGGGAAATACAATATTCGCCCAATCATCATCTCCTTGCGGATAAGAGGTACACGCCGGCGCATTGCCATTGGAGTGCCAAGCCACACTGGCTGCCGAACCGGATGGCACGTCATAGGAATACGCTTCGCTGGTGAAAGAATAAGTCGCGGCTTGCGCACCTGACATTGCCAGACACAAAAACAAAGTCGCCAAAATAATCTTACTGCGCCATTCGTTTCCCACTTCGCCCTCTCCAGATTATCGTTCACACACGGGTGCTATGCTCGCAACATAACGCGTAGCAGAAAATTTTTATCTGTCGAACAGCGGTAATAAATCGGTGTATTTAGCAGTAAACAGGTGTGCGATTTTGCTAGGGGAAACTTGAAAAATCACCGCGCGAATTTCGCCGTGGCGACTTGTTCGACATAATTCGGACTGCCCGCCGCATCGCTGGTGTGGGCGTTTGCCGAGACATCGTAAGTCCAGATGGTGGTCGTGCCTTCCGTAAAAGATGCTGCGACACAATTCACCGTGACCGGCGAAAATGCGGTGAGATTGCCACCCACCATGACAGTCGCACCGCTCACGCAACCCGCCCACGGTGTTGCCGAATTCGCCGCTTGTTGATTAACGTTGTATGCCGCCCACTCGACACCCGCCAAGGCCGCCTGATAGCCGCGCGCACCGATTACATCGAGCGCCGCGCTTTGATTTTGTGTGACCGAAAGTGTCATGCCGAACGTACCCAGTGCCGCGATGACCACCACCAAAAATATCGCCGATACCAGACTAAAACCGCGCTGATACACACCCGATGCCGACGCAAATTTCGCCACCCAAAATTTATTTTTGACCCTGTGTGTGATCGGTTTTTTCATGGCATGTTGTTCACATGTATTTCGTGATAAAGCGTGACACTTTCGCCGCTACTGGTCAGCGTCAAACCCACCGTTAACAGCCCCATGCGCTGATTGCTGGTGTCATAGTTGATGCTGCAACCGCTGACTTTAGTCGCCAACAAAGCGCGCGAACCACCCAAGGAAACCGGCGCGGCTTGCACCGCATTGAAACCATACAGCCAATGCTTAACCATGCTGGCCTGCCCGTCGTTACTGGCATTGAGCATACCCAACGTGCCCTCGCAGGAAAAAGTAATCGCCTGTCGCGAGCCATCCACCACATCAAAACGCGGCGACGCAAGACTGGCAAATAATGGAAATTGTGTGGCGGTAATTATCACCATTTTTTGCGCACCCGATGCGCCAGTGTAAGCGCGCAACACACCGGTCGCGGCAGTCGTATCGTAAGGTGGATTACCACTTGATTGCGTGCTGCCCAGCACGATGTAATCGCCGCTCGCGCCAGTGGAAAAATTGATGGGTTGGCCGACAATTTCGAAACAGGAATCTGCTTTGGAAAAATCCAAATCGTCGCCCGCCGCACCGCAACTTCCCGTTCCGCCCTGCGCATTGTTGCGATACCGTCCGCCGTCTTTGGTGGGGATAAATTCGACGCAGGGTGAACTGCCGCAGCCCGCGACACGCACACTGTTGGGCACGGAGGTACTGATGTCACTGGCGAGTTGGTAGAGCGCGGTGTCCGCGATGTTGCTCAACTCGGCACGCCGCGATACATCGGTATATTGCTGTATCGGTGCTTTCAAAAATACCGCGACCATGCTGCCGATAATGCCGGTGATGACGATCACCATAATCATTTCGATGAGCGTGAAACCTTTATAGGATTTGGGATTTGGGAGTTGGGAGTTGGTAGAATATCGCGCAGCTTCAATGCCACTCACTGCACGCTCGGCATTCCAAACCCCAAATCCTATCTCCCAAATCCTAATGTTATTCATCAGTATGCCGTCCTATAGCCGGTCGCCGTGACAGTCTTGCCATCCGGTGCGGTCACGGTTACGTTGATTTGCACCGCGCTGCCCGCCGCGATTGCGCCTAATGCAGTCGGCACGATCGCGACGCTGGCGTTATAACTTGCCAGACCGGAAGTCACACTCGCGCCGCTTACCGGATAAATTCCGGTGGTGGAAAATCCGTTGTAATCGCTGACGATGTGATAGGCCGAGGCGCGATTCGATTGCGTCACAGCGACGGATGTGCCGGTCGAAGAAATAAAATCCTGCAATTCGATTTCGCCCAATAAAGAATAAGCAACGGCGATCGCTTGTTTGCGTATCAAAGGGTCGGCACTGTTCTTGGAGATTTGATTCATCACCAGCATGATGCCGACAATCGCGACACTGACAATGACGATAAACATAATCAGTTCAATCAGCGTACCGCCATATTGCCGGCTTGTTTTAGTGGACATAGCCAGTCTCCAATTCGACCGTGATGGAGGTCGAGCCGATGACACCCAACGTGGCAATATTGGAACGCCCCAAAGTATCAAAACTAAAATTCGCGGGTGTGCTGGAAAAGACTATCCCGCCAGGTGCGTTGACCACATAGTTCACACCTGTGACAGGCGAAATCAACGCCGTGCCGCAAGTCGAAGTCGTGCCGTATGTCAGTGTCACACTGTTGCTGCTGAAAGCCGCGCACACATAGCGATGTTGGGCGATGGCAGTCTTTTGCGCATAGCGCAAAGTCGCCAGCACTTGATCGGCAAAACCTCGCGATTGAAACACACTGTTGTCGAAGAGTTTAGGCGCGACCACCGCGCTCAAGATGCCGAGTATGACAATGGTCATCACCAGTTCGACCAAAGTAAAACCGCGCTGATTTGTCCTACTCAGTCTTGGTATGCTGTCCATATTCATCGCATCTGACTTGTCATGCAGCCGCACCCGACAGATTCAATTTCCATCTGCTGACGTGAACATCATCCGAGTGCCGCATAGCCAAACAGAGATGCGAAATATTTTCGCATCTCTGTGATGGCTTTACAGGATAGGCGGAATTCTAGCCACGGCCGATGCCGCTGCCAACGAGCTGTCGGATACTGTGCAAGTCGGCCCGTTACCTGTCACGGTGTAATTCGCAGGCAAACCGCCGTCGATTACGCTCGCAGCAATGGTGGTACATGCGACACCAGATGTGGCGATACCCGATGCCGAATTGAGGCTGCGCTGTGCGAAATTGATCGCACCGCCCGATGCCATTGCCGCTGCCACACCCTGCGCCGCCGCGACTTTCGCATTGGAAGACAAGTCGACAAACTTAGGCAAAGCCGTAGCGGCCAATACGCCCAAAATCACGATGACCATCACCAATTCTATCAATGTAAAACCGCTTTGCTTTTTCATTGCCATTCTCCTAGTTTTAATATCGTTTGGAGCCGCCAGTCAAATGCTGATTACTTGTGACTGCTCTCACCACACTTTGATTATCGTGAATGCCATCCCTGATTAGGTTCACGATCTTCGTGGATGAATATATCGGCAAGGAACTGATTTTATTTAGGAGAACACGACAGGAAAGTTAGGTCTATTCTGAATTTGATCGGGCCGCACACAATTTTTTGCTACGGAAAAATCGCGGCTAAATCCGTGTGACGTTAAAACCAGCTGTAAGGCTGAACCGGCTCGAATGCCACTCCGGTCAACTTCTTTTTGCCGGCATTAGAAGAAGATGTGCGGGCAGTTTCATAGTGCGGCACCAAGTGAAATCTTACCCATTGCTGATCGTCACTTCCCGGTTTGAAATAATTATGATGATCGATCAAATAGACCAGCTCTCTGGACTTAAGATCGAACAGCCAATTCCCTTCGACCGCGCTGGCGGCGACCGGATCGAAAAACTCGCCCAAATAATTTCGTGGACGTTTTTGCAGCCAGTTCATCGGATTATCACGCGCTAAGGTAATCACATCATCCGCATGGCCACGCGTGATAATCTGCCCGTATTGCAATAACAAAGCACTATTCAGGGCATTCACCACTTCCTGCATCGCCGTCTGTTCCGCTTGCTCCTGATAAAAACGCATACGATGCAGAAACAACAAAATGCACACCAAAACAATGCAAACAATCACGGTCAGCTCGATGAATGTCTTGCCGTGCTGGCGCGTCGATTTGCCGATTCTCAAATCTGACGGAAAATTATTTTTGCAGAAAATGTCGCACTCACTCATCTGTGCATCGCGGCTTTGCCCAAGTCCCACATCGGCAGAAACACGCCCAATGCCAGAATCAACACCAAGACACCTAGCGATACGATGAGTATCGGTTCGATCTTGGAGCTCAGCGTCGCAACCTCGTATTTGACTTCGCGCTCATACATCTCGGCAACCTCGAACATCAGACCATCCATATCGCCGGACTCTTCGCCGACCGCGATCATTTGCAACACCACCGGATTAAACACATTCGCCGCGACGGCAGTTCGCAGCACACTTTCGCCGCGTTCGATTCCGTCGCGCATTTGTTCGATACGGCTGCGCATAAATTCGTTATCCACCACCATGCCGACCACATTCATACCCTGCAAAATCGGCATACCACTCTTGAACGACAAGGCCATGCTGCGCGCAAAACGCGACAGTGTGGCTTTAAGAATAATGTCGCCGACTATGGGCAATCTCAATTTATATTTATCCCAGTTGTAGCGACCATCTTCCGTGTTGATGTAGTAACGAAATCCCGCCGCCAGACTTGCGAATATCGCCATCATCAACATCCAATAGTCCACCATGAAACCGGAAAACCCCAACAGCATTTTGGTGATAACCGGCAACTCCGCATGAAATCCCGCATACACTTTTGCGAAAGCGGGAATCACAAAAAGATTGATGATGACAATGGCGATCCCCATCGCGATAACCACGAACATCGGGTAGCGCAGCGCGGTGCGTATGCGCTCATGCATGTCGCGCTCGAAATCCAAATAATCGTAAAGCCGGATGAAAGTCTGATCCAACATACCTGTCATTTCGCCGACTTGCACCATGCTGACGTAGAACGACGAAAACACTTTGGGATGGCGGCGCAGCGCGCTGCTTAGTTCGCGGCCGTTGTCCAAACTCTCGCGCAAATCTTGCAGCACGGCAAAAAAACTGGGGTTTTGCGCAGACTCTTGCAACCCCGCCAAGGCTCGCAAAATAGGCACGCCGGCTTTAAGCAAGGTATACATCTGGCGACTGAACAACATCACTTCCATAGGCGTGATGGGTTTTTCGGTTAAAGCGCGCTTGAGCCAGTTTCCCTGCTTAACGGCACTCGCAGTAGTCGCCGTGCGAGCCGCTTTAATCTCGGTGGGAATCAATCCCATGTTCAACATTTGGTCTGCGATCGCCCCGCTATCCTCGCCGTCCAGCGTGCCTTCCACCAGATCACCGTGTGGGTCACGCCCTTTGTAGACGAACACCGCCACGATTATTCTTCCACCTGATTGCTGATGCGCATGACTTCCTCGACCGTGGTCAATCCGCCGCGCATTTGCACCAGCGCGTGATCCAACATCGTCTTACCGCGCATATGCTCGCCCGCCACTTGCATGAAATGCGTCACGCTGTCATGCGCAGCCGCTTCGACCAGTTCACGCCCCATTTCTATCATCTCGTATATGCCCATACGCCCGCGATAACCCGTACCATTGCAATGCGAACAGCCTCTTCCGTGCATCAGAGTTTCGGGTCGAGTCGCGCCTTGCGATTCCAGCCATTCATGCTCTTGTGGTGTGGCGGCATGTGGCTCGGCACAACTCTCACAAATGCGACGCAACAGGCGTTGCGCGATGACCGCCTGCACCGATGAAGCCACCATAAAACGCGGCGTACCCATATCGACCAGACGGAACAAAGTCCCGGCGGCATCACGCGTGTGTAAAGTGGACAATACTAAATGTCCGGTCATCGCCGCGCGCAAACCGATTTGCGCCGTTTCGCTGTCGCGCATTTCACCGATCAAAACCACATCGGGATCTTGGCGCAACACCGAGCGCAACACCGAGGCAAAAGTCAGCTCGATTTTTTCATTCACTTGCACCTGATTGATGCCGGGCAGCCGATACTCCACCGGATCTTCCACGGTGATGATTTTTTGGTCTATGGTGTTGATTTCCGCGAGTGCGGAGTACAGCGTGGTAGTCTTGCCGCTGCCCGTCGGACCGGTGACCAGCACCATGCCACTGTTGCGACGCAATATCTCCCGAAAGCGTTTCAACATGTCGGGCGGCATACCAAGTTTTGCCAGCCCCACCATGCCGCCATCCTGACGCAGCAAACGCATCACCACCGCCTCACCAAACTGCGTGGGACAAGTCGCTATACGCACATCCACCCTCTGGTCGCGTACCCGCACATGAAATCGCCCATCTTGCGGAATGCGCTTTTCCGAGATGTCCAGACCGGACATTAATTTCAAACGCAACACCAAAGCCGGGGCGATTTTGCTATCTGCTTCCGCTTGCAAATGCAGCGTACCGTCGATGCGAAAACGTATCACCAGCTTGCCTTCCTGCGGCTCGATATGCACATCGGAAGCGCGTATCTGGGTCGCGTCATCAAACATGGTTTGCAATAGCTTGACCACAGGAGCTTCCTCGCTGCCCAGACTGTCCAGAGTCGCGCCGAAATCCACATAGTTTTCGCCGATTTCTTCGCTCAGTTCGCGCGCCAGCCCACTGATTTCCTCGGTGCGCCGATAACCGCGATCTATACTTTCCAGCAACTGTCCTTCGGTGACCACTGCGATCTCAATGTCGCGTTTGACCAATCTGGAAATCTCGTCGAACGCAAATAAATCGGTCGGATCCGCCATGCCAATTAACAACACGCCATTGCGATCTTCCAACACAATGCAACGAAAACGCCGCGCCTGACTCTCCGGCAACTTGCGGACTTGTTCGATGTTGATGTTGTAGTATTTGAGATTAATGTAAGGAATGTTGAGTTGCTTGGCGAGTGCCTCGGAGATTTTTTCTTCGGTGACAAAAGCGTTGTCCAGCAACACCCGCCCCAGTTTGCGTCCCGTGCGTTTTTGTTGCTCGAGAGCGAATTTTAATTGTTCCAGCGAGATGACTTGCTGTTGCACCAGCAAGTCTCCCAAACGAATTTTTTCCGGGCGCGCCATTATTATTCTCCGAGTGATGAATCTTTCTCCAGTCTCGTCGCGCCGAGAAGAACAATTCCTCTTCAACGCTCAGACAGGACGAACTATTTGCTAGGCTATGGTATGCACTTAAAGCTGTCGCATATCGGCGGAACACAGGCAATATCCCCCTCTAATTTGCAGACTTAGCGGATGTTTTTGGGCAACAAAAAACCAAGCATTTCCATGCTTGGTTTTTCGTAAATGAACCAAATAAAAAAATTATTCCACTTTGATCTGTTCTGTCGCCGGCAGGTTAGTCTTGATGGACG
>JBAVPP010000142.1:0-2193 GCA_049693175.1 Gallionella sp.
GCGTTACACCTTGGTCGATGGTCAGGGTAACTTCGGCTCGGTGGACGGCGATAACGCGGCGGCAATGCGTTATACCGAAATTCGCATGGCGAAGATTGCGCATGAATTGCTCGCCGATCTGGAAAAAGAAACCGTGGATTTCGGGCCGAACTACGACGGTTCGGAAAATGAACCGTTGGTATTCCCGACGCGCTTCCCCAATCTTTTAGTCAATGGTTCATCCGGCATCGCGGTCGGTATGGCGACCAATATTCCGCCGCATAATCTCAATGAAGTCATAGACGCGTGTCTAGCTTTGCTGGCGAATGCTGAGTTAAGCGTGGATGAGTTGATTGAATATGTGCCCGCGCCGGACTTTCCGACGGCGGGTTTTATTTACGGCTTGGCTGGCGTGAAAGAAGGCTATCGCACCGGGCGTGGCCGCGTCATCATGCGTGGTCGCACTCACTTTGAAGACATCGGCAAAGAGCGCGAAGCCATCATCATCGACGAGCTTCCCTATCAGGTGAATAAGGCCAATCTGCTGATTAAGATTGGCGAGTTGGTGCGTGAAAAGCGCATTGAAGGAATTTCTGAAATCCGTGATGAATCGGATAAATCAGGGATGCGCGCGGTCATCGAATTGAAGCGCGGTGAAAACGCCGATGTGATACTGAACAAGCTGTACAAAGACACGCAATTGCAAGACAGTTTCGGCATCAACATGGTCGCCATTATCGACGGACAGCCCAAGCTGCTCAACCTCAAACAGGTCATAGACGCGTTCTTGCGCCATCGCCGCGAAGTCGTTACGCGCCGCACCATTTTTGAATTGCGCAAAGCACGCGAACGCGGTCATGTGCTGGAAGGATTGGCGGTCGCGTTGTCCAATGTGGATGAGATTATCGCATTAATTAAAGCGGCACCCGCACCCGCCGAAGCCAAGCGTAGCCTGATGGCGCGCTCATGGCGTTCTTCGTTGGTGGAAGATTTATTGAGTCGAGTGAGCGACGCGTCGCGTCCCGATGGTTTGTTGCCGGAATTCGGTTTGACTGGCGAAGGAAATTCACGCGGCTATCATTTGTCCGACGCGCAAGCGCAGGCGATTTTGGAATTGCGTTTGCAACGTTTGACCGGTTTGGAGCAGGATAAAATCGTCGGCGAATACCGCGAAGTAATGGACAAGATTACCGATCTGCTGGACATACTCGCCAAGCCGGAACGCGTCACGCAAATCATCGCCACTGAGTTGCATGAAGTGAAAACCCAGTTTGGCGACAAACGCCGCAGCGAAATCATTACACACACTCAAGACATGAGCATGGAAGATTTGATTGCGCCGGAAGATGTGGTGGTGACGCTGTCGCACAGCGGATATATGAAAGCGCAACCGCTGGCGGAATATCGCGCGCAAAAGCGCGGCGGTCGCGGCAAGCAAGCGGCATCGACCAAGGAAGATGATTTTGTCGATAACTTATTCATCGCCAACACGCACAATCACATTCTGTGCTTCTCGAATCTGGGTCGCGTGCATTGGCTAAAAGTTTATGAAGTGCCGCAAGGCAGCCGCATTGCGCGTGGTCGTCCGATTGTGAATCTGTTGCAATTGGAAGCGGGCGAAAAAATCAACGCGATTCTACCGGTGGTGGAATTCTCTGAAGATAAATTCGTGTTCTTCGCCACTGCGCAAGGCACGGTGAAGAAAACGCCGCTGGTGGACTTCTCGCGTCCGATGAAACGCGGCATTATCGCCATCAATTTGGATGAAGGTGATTTCTTGATCGGCGTGGCGTTGACTGATGGCAAGCATGATGTGATGTTGTTCTCCGACGCGGGTAAAGCGGTGCGCTTTGATGAGAACGATGTGCGCGCCACCGGTCGCGCGTCGCGCGGTGTGCGCGGTATGAAGCTCGCCGACAAGGTGCAAGTCATCTCATTATTGGTTGCCGAAGACGAGCAACAAAGTGTGTTGACCGCGACTGAAAACGGTTTTGGTAAACGCAGTCCTATTGTCGAATACACCCGCCACGGACGCGGCACGCAAGGCATGATCGCGATTAAAACTTCTGAGCGCAACGGCAAAGTGGTCGCCGCAACTTTGGTCGGTGTCGAAGATGAAATCATGCTCATCGGCAGCAGCGGCGTTTTAATACGCACGCGAGTAAACGAGATACGTGAAATTGGTCGCACCACGCAAGGCGTGACACTGATGAA
>JBAVPP010000143.1:0-2841 GCA_049693175.1 Gallionella sp.
TGATGAAGGCGCGGTGGCGCGCAGTGCGGCGGACGCGCCGGAGATCGACGGCTCGGTGTTTATCGAAAACGCCGCGCACTTAACAGTCGGCGACATGGTTAGCGTAAAAATCATCGACTCGGATGAACATGATTTGTGGGCGGAGTTGGTGTAACGATGACCACATTTCTGGTGCTCGCATTCTGTCTGTTGATTGTGGCGCAATTACTCCATCTCTGGTTAAAAAACAAAAAACTCCAGCGCGAAAGCTACATCCGCCAGTTTGCTTTTCCGCGCGGCGTGTTCGATAAGGTCATAAGGCATCATCCGCAACTCTCACAAAAAGAAATGGAGTTGGTCAGCCACGGACTACGCCAGTTCTTTTTGGCATACCAAAAAAGCGGGCATCAATTCGTCTCCATGCCCTCGCAAATTGCGGATGACTTGTGGCATGAATTCATCTTGTACACCCAGCATTATCAGGATTTTTGTCGTCAGGCTTTCGGGCGTTTTTTGCATCACACACCGGCGGTAGTGTTGCAAAAAAATCAGCAGGGTAACGCCGGACTGCGCCGCTGCTGGCGATATGTGTGCAAGGAAGAAAACATCAATCCGCGCAGCCCGTCGCGTCTGCCATTGTTATTCGCGCTGGACAGCAAACTCAACATTCCCAACGGCTTTCGTTATGTGCCGGATTGCAGCGGCGTGCGCCGTGAAGACGCATCCGGCAGCGGCACCGTATATTGCGGCGGCAGTTTTTCCGATAGCTCTATCGACGGCAACACGGATGGGTTGAGTGATAGCGGAAACGGTGGCGGCGATGCGAGTGCTGACGGCGGTGGTGATGGGGGCGGAGGATGTGGCGGCGGCGGGGACTAGACGCTTAATGCGTCAGATCAACAACGCATTGCACGGCATCATCACACGCCGGATTGATTGTACTTTTTTTGAAATCGTGTCAACACGCGCACGATTTGATCATGTTTGTTTTTAATCGCAAGCGACAGCGCGGTACTACCATCCGGGTAGGTAATGCTGATGTCCGCACCTTTTTCCAGCAAGATCAGCACCACCTCGGTATGTCCGTTTGCGGATGCTTTGTGCAACGATGTCCAGCCGTCCGTCGTGACTGCGTTGACTTCGGCACCGTGTGCCAATAACTGCGTAACCGTCTTGGCGTGACCGCGCGTGGCGGCTTGCATCAAGGCCGTCCAACCAAACTGACTGCGCGCGTTGACTCGCGCACCGTTATCAAGCAGGATTTCTATGATGTGAGTGTGTCCATTAAACGCGCACCAATGCAACGGCGTGTAACCATTGCGATCTTCCGCCTGCACTCTCGCGCCGCAGCGCAACAGCAATAAAACCATCGCCTCGTCGCCATTCGAGGCCGCCATCATCAGCGGAGTCCAGTCACGCTCGTCGCGCGATTCCATGTCCGCACCGCAGGAAAGAAAAATCTTGACCGCCGCCTCGTCGCCCGCTTCTATCGCCTTGAGAAAATGTTTGAATGAATATTCGTAGCCCAATTGTTCCAGTGCCTCGCGCTTGGATTCAGGCACGGATTCCCACACATCGGCGGCGGGTTCGGCGCGTTCATGGCGACTGGTATAAAGTTTTTGCAGCACCATAATTTCCGATGCCACGGTGTGGGGAAAGCCCTGCCGTGTGCCGCCACGATTATCGACCAGCAACTCAAAAAAATAATCTTCTATCTCCGGCGTATCCCACAAGAGTGTGATCCTATTAAAGACCCGCGCAAACTGCCGCTCCAACTCGTGCGGATATTTGCTTTCGTCGCCATTCAACAGATCCAGGATTTTCTTATCCATTATTTTTATCCCTAAAGTCACTGCAATTACCCGTCCCGCCTGCCGTGCCTATGAAAACCGCTTCAAACACG
This sequence comes from Gallionella sp., assembly GCA_049693175.1. Lineage (GTDB taxonomy): Bacteria > Pseudomonadota > Gammaproteobacteria > Burkholderiales > Gallionellaceae > Gallionella. The sequence goes on from JBAVPP010000143.1 coordinate 1,883, forward strand.
TGACGCGTGTCGATTATAGGCTCAGATTCCCAGCTGGCGAATGAACCATAAAAAATCCCGATAAATTTTCATCAAATTTTCATCGGGACTTGGAGAACTAGGCAATCAATTTTCGGGGGATTTAATCGGTCTGAAACTTCTCAGTAAACGCACGATTTTGTCGTGATTATTTTTACTCGCCAACGACAGCGCGGTGCTGCCATCCGGGTAGGCAATCGAACGATCCGCGCCCTTTTCCAGCAGCTGCAAAACAATCTCACCATTGCCGTTCGCTGCCGCTTTATGCAAAGCTGTCCAGCCATCCGCCGTGACTCCATTCACGTCGGCACCATGCACCAGCAACTTGGTCACGGTTGGCACATGCCCGCGTGTGGCGGCTTGCATCAAAGCCGTCCAACCGAATTGACTGGTCGCGTTGACTTCGGCACCGTGCTTGAGCAGTAATTCGACTACCCGCGTGTGACCGTTGAACGCTCCCCAATGCAGCGGTGTATAACCATTTCTATCCTGGGCCTGCACCTTCGCCCCGTAGCGCAAAAACATTGAGGCGAGCGGATCATTGCCATGGAACGCGGTGATAATCAAAGGTGTCCAGTAACGCTCATCGCGCACTTCCAAATCCACGCCGCTGGATAAGAATATCGTCACCGCTTCCTCGTCACCCGCTTCGACCGCCCGCACAAAACAGCGCAGTGAAGTGGTGTACCCTTTTTTCTCCAACTCCAGTCTTTTGTGTTCGGGAATCTCGCCCCACACATTGGAAGCCTCATCCTGATGCACATGCTGGATGTTATAAACTTTTTGCAGGTTGAAAATATCCGAGGCGACCTCGGAGGGAAAACCTTGGCGCGTCCCGCCGCGACTGTCAACCATCAGTTCGTACAAGTAGTTCGCCACGTCCGGTGTGTCCCACCACTCGACGATTTTTTTGAGAACTCGTGGAAACTGCTGCTCTAATG
>JBAVPP010000144.1:0-3019 GCA_049693175.1 Gallionella sp.
AGTGCGGTGTGAACGGAAAAATTGAATCCGATGGTATGTACCGCTACGCCCTGCGCCACCGCCATCTCGACGATGTCAGTTAAATAATATTCACCTTGCGAATTATTGTTTTTAAGATTTGCCAACCAGTTGCGCAACAGCGCGGTGGGCGCGAGCAAAATGCCGGTGTTCACTTCTTGAATTTTGCGCAACTCAGTCGTGGCATCTTTTTCTTCCACGATACTTAACACTTTGCCCTGCGCGTCGCGCACGATGCGCCCGTAACCGGTTGGATTTGGAAGATTCACGGTGAGTAATACCAGACCCTCGCCCGCGTCGCGCATACGCTGCAAAGATTTGACTTGTATCAGCGGCACATCGCCGTACAACACCATCGTAAGCGAGTTGTCGTCCAGATGCGGCATGGCTTGTTGCACCGCATGACCTGTGCCGAGTTGCGGCTCTTGTATGACGAATTGCGCCGGATACGCCGCCATCGCTTGCGGCACGGCTTCGCCGCCATGACCATACACCACGCAAATGTTGTGCGCGCACAAAGCCTGTGCGCAGTCCAGCACATGTTGCACCATGGGCTTGCCCGCCAGCGCGTGCAGCACCTTGGGTTTGTTGGAATACATGCGCGTGCCTTTGCCAGCCGCGAGGATGACGATGTTCAATTGACTCATAGCTTGTCTTTTCCAGAAGAGCGCGGATTATAAACAAACTTTGCCGCTTAAAAAGCGCAATAACGACCTATGTATCCTGACTCACGCTTTTTTGACGAACTCTGTCTTCAATTGCATTGCCCCTATGCCGTCTATCTTGCAATCGATATCGTGTTCGCCGTCAATCAAGCGTATGTTTTTCACCTTGGTGCCAACCTTTACCACGGCAGACGAGCCCTTGATCTTCAAGTCTTTGATGACCGTGATCGTGTCACCATCGACCAGCACATTGCCGAACGCGTCTCTGTAAACGCGAGCCTGTTCGCCGCTGGCGGCCGGCGCATCTTTAGACCATTCGTGCGCACATTCCGGGCAGACGTAATTGCTACCATCTTCATAGGTAAACTCCGAGCCGCATGTCGGACACTTGGGTAAAGCACTCATAAATTTTCTCGGTAAATTTTGTTAAAACTGCTTAAAAATTGATGCGAACAAAGTAGGCCGCCGCTATCAGGTACGTGTAAATCATCCATGACGGGCGGCATTGTAATTTCTTCACGCCCGACCAGCCAGCTTATTGCGGGCATACAAAAATAAAAACAATACGGAACGTGCGAGCCACTGCCATCAACGGCACAAATTATCTAGCCACATTTTGCGGCCGTTCATTCCACGGCGCGACCTTTACCAGCAACAGCATCCCCGGTATTGCCAGCAATGCGCACAGCAAAAAGAATCCCGTCCAGCCCATCGCTTCCACCAACCAGCCAGTAGCGGCGTTGGCGAAGGTGCGTGGCACTGCCATTAGACTGGTGAACAAGGCGAACTGGGTGGCGGTGTAGGCGGGGTGGGTGGTGCGTGCGATAAAGGCGACAAAGGCGACTGTGCCTAGCCCCACGCCTAATGCTTCCAAGCCGATGACCAGCGCGAGTTGCGCAAGTTCGACGCGGGTAATTTCGCTGTGATGCCCAACCGATGCCAGCCATGCGAAGCCAAAAATCGCCAGCACTTGCACCACGCCGAACAGCCATAGCGCGCGGTTGATGCCAATCTTCACCATCCACAAACCACCCAACATTCCGCCGATGACCGCAGGCCACAACCCGGCATTTTTAGCGATTAAACCAATCTGCGTTTTGCTAAATCCCATGTCCAAATAAAACGGCGTGGCGAGCGCGGTGCACATGCTGTCACCGAGTTTGTACAAGAATAAAAACGCGAGTATCAGCAGCGCGCTGTTCCATCCTTGGCGCGTGATAAATTCGTGGAAGGGCTCGACCACCGCCTCGCGCAAGGTCTTAGGCGGCGCGGCGCGATGCGGTTCTTGAACCAGCAGCGTCATCGCAATACCGGGCAACATAAACAAGGCGGTGAGCATAAAAACTTTATCCCACGCCATAAAATCCGCGAGGATTAGCGACAGTGAACCCGGCACTAATCCTGCAATACGGTAGGCGTTCACATACACCGCGTTGCCCAAGCCTAGCTCCACATCGCTCAACAATTCGCGACGGTAAGCGTCCAGTACGATGTCTTGCGTGGCACTCAAAAATGCCAGCAAGGTGGCGACTAAAGCGATGCTGTGTAACTCGCTGTGCGGCGAAAATCCGCCCATCGTGGCGATGACGATGAGCAGTCCGACTTGCGTCAACAACATCCAACCGCGTCGCCTGCCCAGCACGGGCAAAACATAACGGTCGAGCAACGGCGACCACAAAAATTTCCACGTATAGGGAAACTGTATCAGCGCGAACAAGCCTATGGTTTTGAGATCGACATGCTCACTGCGCAACCAAGCGGGCACAAGGTTGAACAGTAGATACAGCGGCAAACCGGAGGAAAATCCGATAAACACGCAGATCAACATACGGCGGGTGAAAAGTTGTTGCCAGATGGTCATAAAGTCACATGCACCACTACTGCGCTTGGTGATACTGCGTCAAAACGCGGCTCAAAATCCTCATGTGTTGCCGCATACATTCCGGTTTTTGCGAGTTGGGCGGTCGAGATGCCCACCCATTCCTGCCAAATACCCTTCGCCACGTTTCTCCTTGTCTGACCTGCGCTCGTGACGTTGTGCAAGTAACTTTCATAGTGTGGAATTTATAGCCCACGCTGAAAACGATACACCGCTGTGCTGCCGAGCAAATTGGGTAGCAAGCTGATTTCGCTTTCGCCGCTCATCACGCTGCGGGCGGTGATGTTGACTGCGCAGCGTCGGCAAAAATCCTCAAAATCATGCAGCGTGCACAGATGCACATTGGGTGTGTCGTACCATTGGTACGGCAGCTCGCGCGATACCGGCATATTGCCGCCAAGTATGTTCAAGCGATTTTTCCAGTAGCCAAAATTGGGGAAACTGACAATGCCTTCGC
>JBAVPP010000145.1:0-1629 GCA_049693175.1 Gallionella sp.
TCGCCGGTTTTCGCACCGCCGTTGAGCAATTCAAAACCGATTTACCCGCCGTGTTGCAAGCCTTGCGCGAGATGATTGCGCTGCAACACGACAGCAATAAAAGTTTTCGCAAAGCCGAGAAAAAATTCCTCGCTCATGCGCAGGAAGCCATCAATCCCAATCTCACCGATGCCGACGTGCGCGAGATGTTAATCCAGCACATTCTCACCGAAGAGATTTTTGCCAAGGTGTTTGACGACAGCGATTTTCATCAGCACAACAATGTGGCGCGTGAGCTGTACGCGCTGGAGGGCGAATTTTTTACCGGCAGTTTGAAGAAGCAAACGCTCAAAGGATTGGAGACTTATTACGCCGCGATCCGCGCCGCCGCCGCGCAAATCAGCAGTCACGGCGAGAAGCAAACTTTTCTCAAAGTTATCTACGAAAATTTTTACAAAGTCTATAACGCCAAAGCCGCCGACCGTTTGGGTGTGGTCTATACGCCGAATGAAATCGTGCGCTTTATGATAGACGGCGCGGACTGGTTGACCGAGCAACATTTCGGCAAAAACCTCATCGACAAAGACGTGGAAATTCTTGATCCCGCCACGGGCACAGGCACGTTTATTTGCGAATTGTTGGAACATTTTCGCGGGCAGCCCGCCAAGCTCAAACACAAATATTTGCACGAGCTGCACGCCAACGAAGTCGCCATTCTTCCCTATTACGTTGCTAATCTAAATATCGAAGCCACCTACGCCGCGATTAGCGGACAGTACGAAGAATTTCCCAATTTGTGTTTTGTCGATACGCTGGATAACGTCGGGCTGCACACCGCCGCGACGGGCACAACGGGCGATATTTTTGGCGGCGTGTCTGAAGAAAACGTGGTGCGTATCAAACGCCAAAACAGCAAAAAAATTAGCGTCGTCATCGGCAATCCGCCGTACAACGCCAATCAGGCCAACGAAAACGACAACAACAAAAATCGCGAATATCAGCACATCGACAAACGCATCAAAGACACTTACATCCACGCCAGCACTGCGCAAAAAACCAAACTCTACGATATGTATGCGCGCTTTTTTCGCTGGGCAAGTGACCGCTTGAGCGATAACGGCGTGCTGGCACTTGTCACCAATCGCAGCTTTATTGAAAGCCGCACTTTTGATGGATTTCGCAAAACCGTGGCGCAGGAATTCAGCGATATTTATGTCGTGGATTTAGGCGGTGACGTGCGCGCCAACCCGAAATTAAGCGGCACAAAAAACAATGTATTTGGTATTCAAACGGGCGTGGCGATAAGCTTCTTTATCAAGAAAACCAAAAAACCCGTTCGCCCTGAGCTTGTCGAAGGGTCGCGTTCCAAATCCATTCATGCTTCGACAGGCTCAGCACGAACGGAGGTAGCGCGCATCTATTACAACCGCCGTCCTGAACTGGACACCGCCGAAGAAAAACTGAGCTTTTTAGCCAACCATCCGATGCGCCACTTGGCGTTTGAACACGTGCAGCCCGACAAAAATCACAATTGGGTGAACCTTGCGGATAATGATTTTGACACGCTGTTACCACTGGCAAGCAAGGACACCAAAGCGGCAAAAACAGCAGGCAAAGAAAAGGCAATTTTTAAGTTGTATTCCTTGGGTG